>NZ_JAMBNV010000001.1:1800000-2100000 GCF_023715245.1 Sporosarcina luteola | reverse complement strand
GACAGTTCCTCATAACATTTTTAAATCAACTGATGGACAAACGTGGGAGCAATTAACGGAAAATAGGGTGTTAGGTGTCAGCCAGGAGGGGATGGTGGAACCTGATATTGTATCCTATAAATCTTTCGATGGATTGGAAATCGAGGCCCTTTTATTTAAAGCAAAAGAGGAAACTGCGAATGGCTACACAATCTTCTGGCCGCATGGAGGTCCTCAGTCGTCTGAACGCAAAATGTTCCGTTCGATGTTTCAGTGCTTCTTGAATAGGGGTTATACTATTTTCGCACCGAACTTCCGAGGAAGCACAGGCTATGGCTCGGAATTTACGAAAATGGTTGAACAGGATTGGGGAGAGGGACCACGCCTAGACTGCTTGGCGGGAATTGAGTGGCTCTTTGATAATGGCATCACGGATCGTGATCGTCTATTCCTTGTTGGTGGCAGCTACGGCGGCTATATGGCATTGCTGCTGCACGGAAGACATGCCGAGTACTTCAAAGCGGTTGTGGACATTTTTGGCGTATCCGATTTATTCACATTCGTCAATTCCGTTCCGCCCCACTGGAAGCCAATCATGGAGCGCTGGTTAGGAGATCCGGAGCGTGATAAGGAGCGATTCATCAAAGATTCACCAGTCACTTATCTCGACGGAATGGTAAAGCCAATGCTTGTCATCCAAGGCGCGAAGGACCCGCGCGTCGTGAAAGAGGAATCCGATCAGATTGTTGCGAAGTTGACAGAACTTGGCCGCGATGTTGAATATCTCGTTTTGGATGATGAAGGACATGGCTTCTCGAAGAAGGAAAATGAAATTAAAGTATACAGCCAGATGTTGGAGTTTTTGGAGAAGCATCAGAATTGATTTGCAGAAAAGCTGTCCGCAGTCGCTTGACTGACGGACAGCTTTTACTATGGAGAGGGAAGTCTACAATCAAACTAAGCTAATATACAAATGATCGTAAATCGTTGCCAGTGATCATAAAGCGTTGCGAGTGATCATAAATCGTTGTGAGTGATCATAAAACCTTGCGAGTGATCATAAATCGTTGCCAGTGATCATTAACCGTTGCAAGTGATCATAAATCGCTGCGAGTGATCATAAACCGTTGCAAGTGATCATAAAACCTTGCGAGTGATCATAAACCGTTGCGAGTGATCATAAACCGTTGCAAGTGATCATAAATCGCTGCGAGTGATCATAACCGTTGCAAGTGATCATAAAACCTTGCGAGTGATCATAAATCGCTGCAAGTGATCATAAAACCTTGCGAGTGATCATAAATCGCTGCAAGTGATCATAAAACCTTGCGAGTGATCATAAACCGCTGCGAGTGATCATGAAACGTTGCAATTGATCATAAACCTAGAAAAGTGTTTAATCCCAATCCCTTCTCTGCAAATCCTCAGCAACTAACTGTAAATCATCAGCAGAAATCGTCAGCACTTCATAATCGCTCGTTTCCGCAAATTTCAGCGCCAGTTTCTTCATGAATTTCGGAGAACCGTCATTCTCCTCATCGTACACAATCAAAATCGCATCGGAATTCCGCAACAAAAACTTATCCCGTTCAATGAATTGCCAAGGGGCTTCGTAAGGACGTTTCGTTAAACTGACGGAGTAATCCGCATGGGCAAGGATGAATTGATACGCTTCCTTTTTCGCCTCGTTCCAATTCTTCTCCTGTTCCTGAAAGGGAGTAATAATCGCGAACTTCAAGTCCGGATAAGTGTCTTTTAAGTCGATCACCGTTTCAGCAGCCCACGTCTCAACTCCTGGCTGTCCGCTGACGATTACCCATTCCAGGCCACTATCAAGTAGGGGAGTCAATCGGTTTTCCAACGCCTTTTTTATAATGCCAATGCCCGGATGCTTATCATTGAAGATGCCTAATTCATGCGCTTTATAGCCTGTAATGACAAGTCTTTTGATCATTTATTCATACCTTCAATCGCGGATTGCGCCAACTTTGAAATGACCATATCATCCATTGGGGGATTATGTAATCCAGCGCGGATATCCCGATAATAGCGTTGCAATGGATTCGACAGCTCTAAACTTTTCGCACCGACAAGACGCATCGCTTGATCGACAATGCTAATGGCCGCATTAGTCACGATGTGCTTCGCTGCGCCTAATTCCTGATTCATCGACTTGCGCCGTTCCGGGTTATCGTAAGCGGCTGCTACACTGTATAAAAAATGCCTTGCTTTCATCAAATCCAAATCGATCTGTCCGATATGACTTTGCACATTCGGCAATTCGGAAATCGTCCCTGCAATGCTGTTCGGACTATATTCGATAGCAAACTTCACTGCATAATCACGTGCTGCTTGCGCAATTCCTAAATAGCAGGCTGGTATATGAAGAAGCCAGCCGTTCAATTTGTCTCCGCGTCTGCCTTTACTGAACTCAACGAAATCATCCTCACTTACTTTTACATTATCCAAAACGAGATCATGACTTTCCGTACCTCGCATCCCAACCATATTCCAAGTCTCTTTGATTGATACACCTTCACTTGATTGATCAACGAGGAAGAAGCCGATCCCTTCCCGTTCTTCTACCCAGCAAGAAACGAGGGAATGAGTGAGGACAGGCGACATGGAAGTGAAGTTTTTCTGGCCGTTAATGACCCAATGCCCATCTTTTTTGACTGCCGTCGTTTGTGGACGACCACCGCGAGTCGGGCTGCCTGTTTGCGCTTCACTTGCTGCACGGTTCACTAATGCCCCTTTCAAAATTTCTTTTGCAAACCGTTCCAAATTGTTCTTATCCCATAGCTCATTCGCATAAAGGTCGCCGACAACGCCTTGATGCCAACCGATGGATAGACCGGTTGCTCCATCAAAGGAAGCGATCGTCTCCTGCATCAATATCATGTCGGTCACGGTCATTCCACCTCCGCCATATTCCTTCGGAAGTGCGAGGGTTGTATAGCCCATTCCAACAAGGGATTGTATATTTTCTTTAGGAAATTTAGCAAGTCGGTCCGTCTGTTCAGCCGAGTTTCGAAATTGTTGTTCAAGTTTGCTTAATTTATCCATCCATTCCCTTTGCAAATCCGTTGTTATGAAAAGCTCCTTTGCCATATAGACACATCCTTTATTGACATTGTCGTTAATGTCTATTATACGTGACACATGATAGTTTGTTTGGAAATTGATTTGATAGGTTTCTTGCCGAATGTTTAGTTTCCCCTCATTTTAGGAACAGTTATGAGAGACGATAAATGAGGAGTGATTGAAATGGATGCGAAAAAAACCGCTCGTAAAATCCTGGATGAAAGCTATGTCGGAACGATGGCGACTGTACAACAGGGCAAGCCTTTCAGCAGGTATATGACATTTTTCACCGAGGATTTTACGCTCTACACGGCAACTTCAAAAAAGACCGACAAAGTGGATGAACTTGAGCAGAATCCGAATACGCATATTTTGATCGGCTATGATGGGGAAGGTTTTGGAGACGAGTACCTCGAAATTATGGGAACCGTAACGATTTCCGACGAGGAAAGCATGAAAAAGAAAGTCTGGAATGAGCATATGAAACCGTATTTTACTGGACCTGAAGATCCGGACCTTGTCATATTGAAAGTAACCCCTGATTCCATGCGTCTGATGAATAAAAAGGGGGAAGACCCCCAAGATATTCAATTTTAAAAAGACAAACCCCTCGCCAATATTTGGCAAGGGGTTTGTCTTCAATCATTCAATTTCAAGATTGCATAATTCAACAGGTAATTAAGACCGATTTGCAATTCAGAAATGGGCATTGCCTTTATATCCTTATAGCTTAGCTCCTTTTTCTTCTCTCCCCGGTACTTTGCGAGTCCCATCAAGCCGTTTACGATCCATCTGGCTATTTACTATAAAAAGTTCTATTATACCACTTCCTGTTACAGTACATAGTTCCCTTTAACTATATAATAAAACAAAATAACAGACGGTAGTATACGGAATAATAAAAAAAGTATTGATTGTATTCATGATACGGTATAATGATACAAAATTCAGTGGTGACACTAGGAACGAAGTGAGTGATTGAATGAAACAACGTGAGCAATGGACCTCGAAAATTGGTTTTGTATTAGCGGCAGCCGGGAGCGCCATCGGGCTGGGCGCTATTTGGAAGTTTCCTTATATGGCAGGCACGAACGGCGGAAGCGTTTTTGTATTGCTATTCATTATTTGTACATTGGCGATCGGATTGCCAATTCTGCTGGCTGAATTTGTAATCGGGAGAAGGGGACAGAAAGATGCTGTCACTTCATTAAAGAAACTGGCACCAGGTAAGCCGTGGTTTTTAATTGGGTGGATGGGGTTACTCAGTTCTTTCATCCTATTATCATTTTACAGTGTAGTAGGTGGGTGGATCCTATCCTATTTGGCAAGAGCATTATTGTTTTCTCTTGATGTTGCCGATTATGGAGGACTCTTCAATGCGATCATAGCGAATCCAGGTGAAGTGCTCATTGCACAGGCAGTGTTCATGATTTTGACTATATGGATTGTCCAAAGCGGCATTAAGGGCGGAATAGAGCGCGCGAGCCGCTGGATGATGCCTTTGCTTTTCATTTTCTTCATCATCTTGGCGATTCGTTCATTGACATTAGAAGGGGCAATGGAAGGCATCCGCTTCCTATTCGTGCCGGATTGGTCGTATTTGACCGGAAAAACATTGTTGCTAGCACTTGGACAGGCATTCTTTTCGTTAAGCGTAGGAGTTACAGCGATGATGACGTACGCATCCTATTTGCCGAAAGAGGAGCGCCTTGGCCAATCTGCTTTCAATGTGTCCATTTTGAATATTTTCATCTCGCTGCTCGCGGGCATTGTCATTTTTCCGGCCGTATTTGCACTCGGGCAATCTCCGGCAGAAGGTCCGGGATTGATCTTTGTCGTATTGCCGGCAATCTTCAATGAAATCCCGTTCGGTGGATTCTTTTTGATTCTGTTCTTTATTTTATTATTATTCGCGACGTTGACATCATCCATCTCCATGTTGGAAATTGTTGTTTCAACGGGGATTAGAGAGAAGTTGGAACGGAGACGGACGGCAGCTTGGGTATTTGGATTATTAATTTTCATCGTCGGTATTCCGAGCGCGTTATCATTTGGAGTATTATCCGATGTGAAACTGCCTGGGGGAACTTTCTTCGACTTTGCAGATATCTTAACAAGCCGAATCGGATTACCGATAGGAGCATTGCTCATTTCTTACTTTGCCGGCCATGTGTTGACAACGACGGAAACCGATGATGAGCTGCGAATGAACCCATTCATGAATCATACATGGAAGTTTATCGTACGTTTTATCGCACCGCTTGCCATCGTCGTTATTTTTATCGCATCATTTATAGGATAAAACCCTTAAAAGCATCTCTTCGTACTGAAGAATGCTTTTTTCTTTTGAGGAGATTTGGTTTTTAGTTTAAGTAGTATAAAAATAGACAGATGATGGGGAAAGTATCAAAACTACAAAGACGAAGACCGAGGATGGAGGTTCAAACGAAGGAAAATCAATATCAAATGGAGAACTAAATAGGAAATAGACTTGGAGGAGAGATTTCATGGAAGTAAAAACGATTGCCACATTTGAATATGAAGTTGTTCAAAGGGAGTACGAATTGATTGGACAAAGTATAACAGCGAATTTTCCAGAATCATTCCCGGATGCGGCTATGAAGGTTCATATGGAGTTTGAAAAGCGGTTACATGAAGTTGTGAATTGCAAGGATAGGAATGTTTTAATCAGTCCGTATATGAGCAATGACATCGTTGCAACCTATTTTGCATGTGTAGAAGTCGATTCGCTTACTGACATTCCAGAAGGCATGATCGGATTAAAACTTCCGATGATGAAGTATGCAAAAATCAGCTGTTCCAATAAAACGATCGATCAAGGGTATTCAAAGTTATTTGCGTGGATGGGGGAGAATGGATATAAGCCAAATTTGTATGACCGATCGTTTCCTATTGAGGTATTCTACCTCGAAGAAAATGCAGAGGAAGAAGTCGTAGAAATTCTAATACCAATGCAATGATTACAAAACCGGCTATCTTTTAAGGTTGCCGGTTTTTTACACTTGTATATATAAGCATATAATTATATGATACTGACGAGGAGTGAGGATAAATGAAAACAACAGAGTCGATTGATTTACAAAAAGCATCGCAAATATTTAAGCTTCTCGGGGATAAAACGAGGCTGACGATGATGAAATTGCTTGAATCACATGATTGCTGTGTGTGTGAATTTGTCGCAATCTTTAAGATGAGTCAGCCGGCGATAAGTCAACATCTACGTAAATTAAGGGATATCGAATTGGTGAAAGAAGAACGTAGGGGACAGTGGATCTTTTATTCAATCAATCAGGAACACGAAGATTATCCATTGATTTCTAGCGTCCTTAAACACTTGCCAGATCAAGGAAGTTCCATTGAAGAGTTGGAGGCGCAAGGATTACGTATTTGTTGTGAATAAGGAGGAAGTCATTTGTATTTAGTAATAACTGCGTCACTGATTTTTATCATTACGCTCATTTTCGTTATTTGGCAGCCTCGAAACCTTTCGATTGGATGGTCTGCATGTGCCGGGGCAATTATTGCATTGCTGCTCGGCGTTGTTGACTTCGGGAATGTGCTCGATGTCACGGGCATTGTTTGGAATGCAACACTCGCTTTCATTGCAATCATCATCATCTCTTTAATACTCGATGAAATCGGCTTTTTTGAATGGTCTGCCTTACATATGGCCCGGTTAGCCAAGGGGAGCGGGCTGCGCATGTTCGTTTATGTCAGCCTTCTCGGTGCGATTGTGGCTGCGTTGTTCGCGAATGATGGTGCGGCACTCATCTTGACGCCGATAGTTTTAGCGATGGTTCGGAATTTGAAGTTCAGCGATAAAATGATATTCCCATTTATCATTGCAAGCGGATTTATCGCAGATACGACATCATTACCTTTAGTTGTGAGCAACTTGGTCAATATTGTTTCAGCCGACTTTTTCGGCATCGGTTTTGCCGAATATGCTTCAAGGATGATTGTTCCGAACTTATTTTCATTAGTCGCGAGCATTCTTGTCTTGTATTTGTTTTTCAGAAAGAGTATTCCTGGAAAGTATGATGTCGCCGAATTGAAAGAGCCGAAACAAGCAATCAAAGACCACAGGATGTTCCGGCTTTCTTGGGGAGTCCTCGGCATATTGCTCGTCGGTTACTTCTCAAGTGAATTCATTGGGCTTCCGGTGTCTTTTATCGTAGGAATAGTAGCCATCTTCTTCTTAGTCATGGCGAAGAGAAGCCCAGCAGTTCACACGAAACAAGTGTTGAAAGGGGCACCTTGGGCGATCGTTTTCTTCTCAATCGGCATGTATGTTGTTGTCTATGGGTTGAAAAATGCCGGTTTGACAAGTGTCTTGGCGAATGTCATTCAACTGGCCGCTGACCAAGGTCTCTTTGCCGCTACGATAACAATGGGCTTCATAGCAGCATTTTTATCATCCATTATGAACAATATGCCGACAGTCATGATTGATGCACTCGCAATAGCTGAAACGAATACGACAGGAACGATTCGGGAAGCGCTTATCTACGCGAACGTCATCGGGTCGGATTTAGGCCCTAAAATTACGCCGATCGGTTCACTCGCAACGTTGCTATGGTTGCATGTCCTTTCACAAAAAGGGGTGAAGATCGGGTGGGGGACTTATTTTAAAGTCGGAATCATTCTGACGATCCCTACACTTTTCATCACTCTTGTCGGATTGTACGTCTGGTTATTGATTATCTAATATTGGAAAAGGAAGTGTGTACACATGGAGAAAAAAACTATTTACTTCCTTTGTACCGGCAACTCTTGCCGTAGCCAGATGGCTGAAGGATGGGGAAAAAAGATCCTCGGTGAGGAATGGGATGTTATGAGCGCCGGGATTGAAGCGCACGGTATCAATCCGAACGCCATAAAAGCGATGAATGAAGTCGGAATCGACATTTCGGGTCAAACGTCAGATCTTATTGATATGCACATGCTGAACAATGCTGATTTCATCGTCACTCTATGCGGTGATGCCGATGACAATTGCCCGGTGACGCCTCCTAAGACAAAACGTGCTCACTGGGGATTCGATGATCCGGCAAAAGCGACGGGAATGGAAGAGGAAAAGTGGGCATTCTTCCAGCGGGTACGGGATGAAATCGGACAGAGGATTGAACAATTTAACGAAACAGATGAATGATTATGTTTGGTTTATTTTTCAATTGAATTCAGTTTTTATCAGGATTTGATAACCTTTCCACTTGAAAGTCATCGATTATTTCTATCATACTAAAACGTCACAAAAACTGTATAAACATAGGAAGAACAATTGCCTTAATTGGGCAAGGTTCTTCCTATTTTTGTTATAAAATGCTTAATGAAGAAGAGGTGTGAAAAGCAGTTCGTCCCTTTTATCGATAGGGAGATGACAAGTTGGAAAGCTCCAATCAAATTACTATGAAAATAATAACATCTTAAGTTGGTAATAAAATGCAATAAGCTTATTTCAATAGTGTATTTTATTATTTATTAATAAAATATGTCCAAGCGATATTAAGAGTGTGACAGTTATATAGATGTTTATTGAAAGGTTTGTGACAGTATTCTTCTTTTTTTAGTGAAGTTTTTGTGAAGTGTACACCTGCTGATTGTTTTTGGCGATTTATTATATTAAGATAAGCACCTAGCTCAAAGAACTGCTAAATTACTATAATTTCAAATGCTGTTTCTATAGCTTATAGAACACAAGAAAGGGGTACTTCCATGAAAAGGAAATTGACGCTTTTAAGTCTGGTTATCGGTATTCTTGCCGTGCTGGCAGGTTGTGAACCGGTAATGGTCCTGGATCCGAAAGGACCTCAAGCTGAAACAATATCCAATGTTATTTGGATTTCGATTGCGACGATGGCGATTGTTGTCATTGCTGTTTTCGCTCTGTTGGTGTATGTGATTGTGAAATATAGAGCTTCGAAACAAGATGAGGATTATGAACCTCCGCATATCGAAGGCAATCCGATTGTTGAGTCAATAATTGTCGGGATACCGATAATTATCATTATCTTCCTATCTATCGTCACAGTAAGGTCCACTTATGAAGTGGAGGCGACACCAAAAGGATATGAAGATCAGAAACCATTGGTCGTTTACGCTTCTTCCTCTGACTGGAAATGGCATTTCAGTTATCCGGAAGAAAATATTGAGACGGTGAATTATCTATATATCCCGACCGACCGAGCATTGGAATTTAGACTTTACTCATACGGTCCGATTACTAGCTTCTGGATTCCGCAGCTTGGCGGACAGAAGTATGCAATGTCGGATATGATCACCACATTACATTTAGCAGCTGATGTTCCTGGAGAATATATGGGGAGAAATGCAAACTTCAGCGGGAAAGGCTTCGCCGAAAACATCTTCCATGTAGAGGCAATGCCAGCAGACGAGTTCGATAAATGGGTCGAGGAAGTGAGAGCGACTGCCGAGCCTTTAACAGAAGACAAGTTTGCTGAGTTGCTGGAACCAGGTCATCTTGGTCAAATGACGTTCAGTGGAACTCATTTGGAATTCTTGCCACCGCCTGAAGGTCACAATCATGGAACAAAGCACTCCCATGAGAGAGAACATGACACAGATGACGCACACGGCGATGTAGATACGGATCATTCGGCACACAAATAAATCTACTAGAATTCTCTTTATAGTTAATTTGCCACGAAATAAATTTTCGGAAGGAGTACAACAAGTATGGATTACTTTGATCGATTCGCCATACCTCATCCTAGCCCTGCAATTTACG
This sequence comes from Sporosarcina luteola, assembly GCF_023715245.1. Lineage (GTDB taxonomy): Bacteria > Bacillota > Bacilli > Bacillales_A > Planococcaceae > Sporosarcina > Sporosarcina luteola_C. The sequence goes on along the minus strand of NZ_JAMBNV010000001.1, from coordinate 2,090,168 downwards.
CATCTATGGTTGCCATCGGTCTAACCGTTATTGCGATTTTAATAGGCTTAACATATTTTAAAAAATGGAGTTATTTATGGCGCGAGTGGTTGACAACTGTTGATCATAAGCGTATCGGCATCATGTATATCATTGCTGCATTGCTCATGCTATTCCGGGGCGGTGTTGATGCGTTGATGATGCGGGCGCAAACTGCCGTGCCAGATAACAAATTGTTGGATGCCCAACATTACAATGAAGTATTCACGACCCATGGAGTTGTAATGATTATCTTCATGGCGATGCCGTTCATTTATGCGTTAATGAACTTCGTTGTACCTTTACAAATCGGAGCGCGCGATGTAGCGTTTCCACGTTTGAATGCGCTTAGTTTCTGGTTGTTCTTTATGGGTGCAATGTTATTCAATATCTCATTCGTTATCGGGGGTTCTCCTGATGCTGGTTGGACTTCGTATTTCCCGCTTGCAGGGAATGACTTCAGTCAATCCGTCGGAACGAATTATTATTTGATGTCGATTCAAATAGCCGGTATTGGTACATTGATCTCGGGTATTAACTTCGTTACGACAATCTTTAAGATGAGAGCACCTGGTATGAAATTGATGAAAATGCCAATGTTCACTTGGACTGCTTTAATCACGAACGCGATTGTAGTTTTCGCATTCCCAGTCCTCACAGTTACACTTTTGTTGGGAACGATGGACCGTCTATTTGGCACCCATATCTTCTCGATGACTAATGGCGGAATGGATATGCTTTGGGCGAACCTGTTCTGGGTTTGGGGACATCCGGAAGTATATATCCTCATTTTGCCGGCATTCGGTATATATAGTGAAATCATTTCCACGTTTTCACGCCGTAATCTTTACGGGTATACATCGATGGTCGCTTCAATTGTGATCATTTCCTTCTTCTCATTCTTAGTCTGGACTCACCACTTCTATACAATGGGGCAAGGACCTCTAACCAATAGTATCTTCTCCATTACGACAATGGCGATTGCGATTCCAACAGGAATTAAGATATTCAACTGGCTGTTGACAATGCGGAAAGGAAAAATCGAATTTACAGTTCCGATGTTGTATTCAGTAGGGTTCATCCCGATCTTCACAATCGGTGGAGTGACAGGAGTTATGCTCGGTATGGCGAGTGCCGATTACCAATACCATAATACGATGTTCTTGGTTGCGCATTTCCACTACACGATCATTCCGGGTGTCGTATTCGCGATGCTGGCCGGTCTTACGTATTGGTGGCCGAAAATGTTCGGCTTCATGCTCAATGAACGAATTGGAAAATGGGCGTTCTGGTTTATCGCAATCGGCTTTAACGTCACATTCTTCCCGATGTTCTTCACTGGATTGGATGGGCAAGCGCGCCGACTGTACACGTATTCTGAAGCAACTGGATATGGTCCGTTGAACATGCTTTCCTTCGTGGGAGCGGTAGGTCTGGCGATCGGATTCGCGTTAATCGTCTATAACGTCTATTACAGCACGCGCCATTCTTCAAGAAATATCGGTTCAGATCCGTGGAATGCTCGTACGCTTGAATGGGCGACACAGACTCCTGTTCAAGCGTATAACTTTGCGAGAACGCCACATGTCGATTCAATCGAAGCATTCTGGGATTATAAGAAAAAAGGTCAGCCTTTATTCAAAGGGAGCATTGAAAAGATTCATATGCCGAATAACAGCGGAGTACCATTCATCATGAGTTGCATCTTCTTTGTTTGGGGCTTCTCATTCATATTCAGTATGTGGATTCCGGCGATTATTACGACCATTGCAATCTTTGCATGCATGGCTCACCGTTCATTTGAAAAAGACGACGGATATTACATTCCTGTCGAAGAAATAGAAGCAACAGAAAAAGATAGCGAGGTGTTAGCTGATGAAAACCGATAACTCGCTTCCGCTCGAATATGGTACAGAACAGAATAAGTTGAACATATTAGGTTTCTGGATTTTCCTAGGGGCTGAAGTGATGTTGTTTGCGACGCTCTTTGCAACCTATTTTACATTGGAACATCGTACGGGGAGCGGACCGGCTGGCGCAGAGATTTTCGAAATAACGCCGGTGCTCATTGAAACGATTTTACTGTTAACAAGTAGTTTTACAATCGGTCTTGGCGTTCATGCCATGAGGATCGGTAGGGAAAATGCAATGATGACGTTCTTTGCCATCACATTACTCCTCGGACTGGCATTCTTGGGCGTCGAAATTTATGAGTTCACACATTATGTCCATGTTGGCGCAGGCCTTCAAGTGAGTGCATTCACAGGCATCCTTTTGACGACATTAGGGACGCACGGTGCGCACGTGACAGTAGGTCTCTTCTGGGGACTCTTCATTATCATGCAGGTGAAAAAACGTGGCTTGACGCCCGAAACGGCAAATAAATCATTCATCTTCTCACTTTACTGGCATTTCTTAGATGTTGTCTGGATTTTCATCTTCAGCTTCATCTACTTGAAAGGAATGATGTAATATGAGCGAATTATTCCCGCGTAAACAAGTAATGGGATTTGTCTTTTCGTTAGTTCTGACTGCTGCAGCATTGACGGTCTACTTCTTAGATGTGTCATTTGCAGTAGGGATGACGATTCTTTTGGCCACGGCATTCATACAAGCTGCAGTGCAACTTGTCGGCTTTATGCATGCAGGTGAGTCGGAAGACAAAGTGGCGATTTACGCAAATATTTATTACGGAATTGCGATAGCGCTCGTCACCATCTTCGGAACGTTGTTAATATTGGTTTGGGATATGTGATAGAACAAAAGCGAAGGGCGCCTGCTTAGATGCTACACGCATAAGCCAACCCTGCGAAGAGGCGTTCTTTGCCTCGCAGCAGGGATGGCTTATGACCCGAGCATCTGGCGCCCGGAGTCTAGACGTAACAGGAAAGGAGCGCCACTTTGGGCGCTCCTTTCTTTTTTTATTGAATACTGCGCATCCCTTTATCCGTCTTCTCGAGCATTTCTTCCGTTGCAACAAAGAAGACCCCCATTAGGAAGATGAAAATAGCTCCCATCACAGTTCCAATTCCGATGCCGGTGATTGCACTGTAATCGCTTACAAAGAACCCGTACGAGAAAACGAAGATTCCGATCGCTAGTACTGTAAGTCCGACAATTTTAACGGCATTTAACATCTTCAATTTGGATTCCATTACCAACACCCCTTTTCTATATTATTTACCTTGTTCACAAAGTTGTCAAACTTTTTTATGTAATGATATCCAGCTAACAGTTGTCTTGTAAGCAAAAAAGAACGACTTTTAAGACGTTCCAGACCAGCTAGACATATGTCGATGCTCTAAGGGACATCCAGTTGATTGGATTGCAGGGCGGCGACTTTTCGAGGAGGCTGAGGGTAAGCCCCTCGGAAAGCGTCCGCCCGGAACGGAAATCAACGTTGCGTTAGTCTAACGTTTGGCGTCAATGCGTCTAATAAGACAAAAGGGATGGAAATCAATTCGATTTCCATCCCTTTTGTCGACACTCTGGATCGTATTTTTAAGACGTTCCAAAAGGTTTGCTTCATTTTCTATTCCAAAAACGTTGCTGCGCGATAGCAGTGACGAAATCTTCTCCGAAGTTTGGGTTATTTGCGGCAAAGACGACTCCAGCTAAATTGTTATCATCTGTTGCCTGCATAAATGACTGTCCAGTGGAAGCGATGCCAATAGGTTTGTAATGCTTATAGGCGACTTGCGTAAAGTAAGTGACTTCATAGTTGAACTTAGCTTGGTTCCTGTGACTACCGCCTACAACGTAGATCGAATCTAGGAGGTAAGGACTGAAGGTCAGGAATGTTTCGTCGACTTTTAATTTCGTGCCATCATCCCCTGTGACGGTTCCAAGCGTTTCACTTATGATGACGACAAAAGTCCCGGCCTCTTGTAACGCACGGAGCGCGCTTGTCACTTCGCTGCTGTTGAATCCGTTGCCGATTAGCACACCGACCTTTAATGAATATGCATACTTAGGAGTGCTTTCCTGGCTAAGGGAAGAGAATTTAGTTGAGACAGTGACATTTGTTCCGCTTGGACGATTAACGCCAATATTATCCGCGATGATGTTGGCGAGCTCTCTATCCACATTTACCAATAAATCGACATTTTGCTGGCGAACAGATTCACTTTTGACTTTTCCGAGCTGATAGCTAAATCCTTCAATGGTATGTTGCTTCTCTACAGGCGTCAAGCTATTCCAAAAAATTCTCGGTTGCGAGAAAAAATCATTGAATGAAGGGCTTCGTCCACGAATGATGTGACCCTCAACTTTTCGAGGGTAATGTATAAAGATCTCTTCCTCAGGTGGCGCCGTATAGGGGGTATTATTAGCGAGGGAGTTATTATGATAGTTCACTTGATCCACATCAATCCGCATCCTCATAACGCCTCTTCGTGTATTGTTGTGGAACGGGCAGAGAGGCCTGTTGACTGGCAGTTGTTCATAATTGGCGCTTCCGAGTCGGTATTGCTGTGTATCCCTGTAAGCAAGTAATCTTCCTTGTAAAACAGGATCATTCGAGAAACCGATCCCCGGAACAACATTCGCAGGGTTGAATGCTACTTGCTCCAATTCAGCAAAGTAATTATCCACGTTCCGATTTAACGTCATTTTACCGATGATCTGGACAGGGATAAGCTCTTCCGGCCAGAACTTGGCAGGATCCAGAACATCGAAATCATACTTGAATTCATCTTCCATTGGAATGAGTTGGACGCCTAGTTCATATTCGGGATATGCCCCACGGTCAATTGCTTCCCGTAAATCTTTCCGATGGAAGTCCGGGTCAAGCCCGCCTATTTTGAGCGCCTCTTCCTGTAGCAGGGAGTGGACTCCAAGGACAGGCTTCCAAACAAAACGGACAAAGGTTGCCACACCTTCTCCATTAACGAATAAATAGGTGTTGATCGACCATGATTCCATCATCCGATAACTTCTTATGATGCCTCGATCGGACATAATCCACGTAACCATATGAATGGATTCCGGGTTGTTTGCAACAAAATCCCAGAATCTATCGTGTGCTCCGCTGGCCGTCGGTATCCCGTCATCCTGCTTGTTTTGGTAGGCGTGCATTGAATCCGGAAACTTCATCGGATCTTGAATGATGAGAACAGGCATGGCAATTGTCGTTAGATCGTAGTTGCCCTCGTCGGTATAGAGCTTGACTCCCAAGCAGCGCAAATCCCTAGCCGTATCATAAGACCCTTTCGGCCCTTGTACGGTGGAAAAACGGCATATCAAAGGAGTCTTTTTGCCAGGTTCCTGTAAGAATCCCGCTCTCGTGACATGGGACATCGATTGGTAGCTTTCAAACTCGCCGTATGCTCCATAACCTCTTGCATGGACCACTCTTTCGGGGATTTCTTCGTGGTTGAAGTGGGACATTTTCTCTAAAAACCAATAATCCTCATGAAGGGAAGGACCACGCACACCTGCTTTTAAGGTCTGTTCGTCGTTCGGAATCACTCTGCCTTCGTTTGTCGTCATCTGTTTTCCTGTGTTTTGCACACGGAATTGATCCAATTGATCTTGCTTAGGATTTTGACCGACTGGCTTTTGGTTTTTTGAAGACTTGCTATCCATTCATCCATCCTTTAACTATTATTTGAAACATACATACTAGCCTATGCGGGCTTTTCAGGAAATAACACATTTTTACTGTTTCTCGTTGTATGTAGATTCTCAACTGGAATTTCAATTAAAAGTAAGCACAAAAAAACAGCCCCTAGGCATCCGGCCTAATAGGACTGTTTATGCGGGCTCAACCGTTGTTCCGACGGTTGTCCCAATAGGTTTGGCACCTAATGATTCCGACTGGGCTCGAACCAGCGACCTCTACCCTGTCAAGGTAGCGCTCTCCCAGCTGAGCTACGGAATCGGGAGAAAGTGTTGCTTGCTTACTGCACATTTATTATTATAGCTTGTTTTCCATAGAAGTCAACACTATTTCTAAAAGTTTTTTATAAGCACGAATAAAAGGTAGAATATGAAGAAAAGAGGTGATGAGTATCGATACACAATTTTCGATTCCGTTCGCATATGACTTTGATAAAGCACTGGAACGACTAGCGGGGGACCCTGTGAATTCTGTGGACCTCGCAAAACGTGAAATCCGCATACCAATGGAGGAAGGGAATATCATCAGCCTATATGGCTTAGGATCGAAAGAATCTCCATCCTTCCTATTGAAAAATGCGATGAATACAAAGCAGGTTGATCAACTTAAGTCCGTATTTCATTTTAACCGTCCATTGGATGAAATTGCAGATCATTTTATAGGTACGGATCTTGAACAGCTCTTTAAGGTACATTCTGGTACGCCTCTCATCAAAAGTTTTTCACTCTATGGTACATTAATGAAAAACATCATTCACCAACAGTTGAATTTGGCGTTTTCACACGTCTTGACAATGCGGTTTGTTGAAGCTTTTGGTTCAAATCAGGAGGGTGTTTGGAGATACCCGAATCCAGAAACGATTGCTGCACTCGAAGTGGAGGATTTACGGAAGCTTCAATTCAGTGGCAGGAAAGCGGAATATGTAATCGGATTGTCCCGCTCGATAGTGGATGGCAAGTTGGAGTTGGCAAGGTTTACTCAGATGGATGATGCGGAAGTGATGAAAGAGATGATTGTCCATCGGGGAGTTGGGCCTTGGACTGCGCAAAACTTCCTCATGTTCGGGCTAGGGCGGCCGAATTTATTTCCATTAGCCGATATCGGTCTTCAAAATGCTTTGAAACGCTTATGGAATCTCGACCGTAAACCGACCGCTGATGAAATGATTGTTCATTTTCCTTCATGGTCACCTTATTTAAGTTATGCTGCGTTATATTTGTGGAGAAGCATAGAATAACAAGTAATAAAAGCCACCCGAAGCAGGACGTAAAAAAGCTTCCCTTCGATCGGGAAGCCTGTCTATTAGTGTGTATGGTTTTGGTTAGTATCATGATCCATTTCATGTTTTGGGTCAAAGTAGAGGAAAGTTTCATTATCTAGGTCCGTAACGCGCTCCTTGTTGAGACCTAAGGAAAGATTCCCCTCAAAAATTGTTTCCCACCAAGTTTCTGTTGTTGTCATGTTCATTTCCTCCATTTCATTCATTATTGGTTTGTGGCTATGTGTTATGTCTTTACCCGTGAATGAGAGGGACTGAAACGCTTACTACCGAAAAAGAATCATTAGACCTATTGCTTGCCCACCGGATAAACAAGCCTTTCTTCATTGGCTATATAGGTTGTTACACTTAAATTCAAGGTGCAAATTAAATGAATTATGTACTCATAGTATATGTTGACATTCAATTCCCCAAACTGCGTAATTGGTCGGAATTTGACGAAGTGAATTCGGTTCTTTTGCTATATTGACAATTTAATTTGTTGAAGGAGTGGGCTAATTGTGGAAATTTCTCGAGAAATCGAATCGAAAATCGCATTTCAACGAAACTTTTATGATTCCGGAGTGACAAAAACTGTGGAATTCAGGTTAGACATGTTGAGGCGTTTACAAAAAGCGATCGTTCAAAAGGAAGAAGAGATTTTTGAAGCGTTGCAGAAAGATTTAGGGAAAAGCCAGTTTGAATCGTACGTGACGGAAGTCGGTTTCGTATTATCTAGCATTTCATTCATGGTGAAGCATTTAAGGGGATGGATGGAGCCTGAATCTGTGAAGACGCCAGTACATCTGCAACCGGCGAAAAGTTTCATCGTACGGGAACCATATGGTGCTGTTTTGATCATTGGACCTTTCAATTACCCTTTTCAGTTAATTATGGATCCATTAGTTGGCGCTATTGCTGCGGGAAACTGTGTAACCGTCAAACCGTCTGAAGCAACTATCCATACAGCTAAAATCATAAAAGATCTATTGACGGAAATTTTTCCGCAAGATTATGTACAGGTCGTGGAAGGCGGGATTGAGGAAACTTCCGCATTGATCCATGCACCTTTTGATTATATATTTTTTACGGGCAGTGCTGCTGTCGGGAAGATTGTCATGAAGGCAGCAGCGGAACGTTTAACGCCGGTCACGTTGGAGCTTGGTGGGAAAAGTCCTGTCATCGTCGATCAGACTGCTAACTTGAAGAGGGCTGCGGAACGGATTGTGTGGGGCAAATACGTGAATAACGGGCAAACTTGTGTCGCCCCTGACTTCGTTCTCGTCCATGAAACAGTGAAGAAGCAACTTCTAAAGGAACTCATCAACTGCATACACGACTTCTATGGAGAGGACAGCGTGGAAAGTCCCGATTATGGAAGAATCGTCAACGCAAAACACTTTGATCGACTGGCTGAAATTATTAATAAGGAAAAGAGCCATGTCGTCTACGGAGGCATAATGGACCGTGACAATCTATACATGAGTCCGACCCTCTTGGATGGCGTTTCATGGGACGGGCCCGCGATGGTGGATGAAATATTCGGTCCTGTTCTTCCAATCTTGTCCTACGGGAATTTAGGGGAGGCTATTCAACGTATCCGCCAACTACCCAAACCTTTAGCAGCCTATCTTTTCTCTGAAAATGAGCAAGCGCAGGATTATTTCTTGGAACATCTTTCATTTGGCGGAGGCTGCATTAACGATACCATTTCCCACGTTGGCAATATCCATCTGCCTTTCGGTGGAGTAGGAGCATCCGGCATGAATGCCTATCATGGAAAGGCAAGCTTTGACCTCTTTACTCATGCGAAATCGATCTTGAAGAGAAGTACAAAGCTGCCTGTCCGTCTTGGTTATCCGCCGTATGGAAATAAACTGGCGATTGTAAGGTCTCTACTGCGTTAGGACTATACAAAGCAATGTGCGAAGGGATGCATAGGCTTTTCCTTCGCACGTTACTAGTAGGGTTGAACGAATATAGCCTATCAATCCGCGAGAGTAGCAAGCCCAATACTTTTATTAAGTGAATAGATAGGAAAACTCACGTTCAATTCAGCTCCGTTTTTTCGGAGTGCATTAAAATTGATACTCCCTCCGTGATCCAATACTATTTTTTTCGCAATGACGAGTCCAAGTCCTGTAGCTCCGTCCTTTGTCGTGAAAAATGGTATGAACAATTGTTCGAAAGTCTCTGGATCCATACCGTGGCCATTATCAGTCAACGTAATGGAAATAGTATTATTGACAATGGAATTGTAAAACGAGATGGTACCGCCGTCCTGTACAGCCTCCAAAGAGTTTTTCATGAGGTTGATGAACACCTGTTTCAAACTTTCTTCATTCCCGAAAACAGTTGACGGATACTCCGCTAAAAATAGTGAGCAATTAATTTGCCGCATTTTCAGCTCCTTATCAAAAAGGTCGATCACTCCGATGATCGTATTTTCTACGTCGATTTCCTTCCGTTGTTTAATATTCGGTTTCGATAAAATCAGGAATTCATTCGCGATTAAATTGATCCTTTCAATTTCATTTTCCATAATTTCCGTATAAGTACGGTAAGGATTGTCGGGATCTTCATTCATCAATTGGACAAATCCATTTACTGAAGTCATCGGGTTCCGCACTTCATGGGCGACAGTCGCAGCAATTTCACCAATTGCATTCAGTTTAATCGCTTCAATCTTCATACGTTCTGCTTGAAGTTTTTCCGTTATATCACGAGTAATCAGGGACAATGCTACGATTTCCTTATTTTTATCATAGATTGGTGCCATGGTCGTTTCTGCTTCAAATATAGTGCCGTTCTTCCGGAGCTCTTTTGACCGGATGTTTGTAAAGCTCCTACCTTGCAATAGGTAGTCTTGACGCTCTGCCTTTCCTTCGTATTCTGATGGAGGTGTCAACTGAATTGATTTGCCGATGCATTCCTCTTTTTTCCAACCGTACATCTCTTCAAATGCGGGATTGACGGCAAGCAGCTTTTGGTCAAGACTGAACACTGCAATCGCATCTTGCGCATGTTCGAAAAACAGATCCAAATAACCGTCCTTCGAGGAAAGAGTTATACTCATAACTTCTTTTTCAATGATCAGCTTTTTCATTTGCGGACCGATTTTCACTGTGATGATGAAAAGTAGCAGCACAACGATAAGAAATAAGAAGCTGAAATGGATTACTAATTTTGCATCTCTAGTTGGATGGAAATATGGGCCTATGACCTGCAATAATACGGTCAATTCGATAGCCGTTAAGACGAGCATGGTAATGTGCAAGTATTTGTCACTAAAGACGAGAGACATGATTATAGGGAAAAACAAAAAGAAAAGATAGGGAAAGTCTGCGTCGACAAACAGCAAGGATACAATGTAAAAATTGCTTCCGACGATGATTAGCCAACTAATTAATTTTTGGTTCGGTTTTCCAAAATGCAGAAGACCAAAGAGGCTGAGGTTGAAAAGAGCACCAGCTGCAATTGGCAGTACATATAACGGTTGGTTATAGAAAGGTGAAGCAAGTAGTTGAAGGAGAACGATAAAACAAAAAGAACTGATAAGATATTTATTTTTAGAGTGAAGGTAGTGACCGTTTTCCATTGATGCACCTCGGAAAGTAGTAGTATTATAAGTATCATACAACATTTGTTTTATATTGGAAACAGAAGTTTCAGAAAAAGAAAAGGGGAATGAGAGATGCATCAATTTAATGAGTCAAGAACGATTGAGCTATTGAAAAGACTAGTGGAAACACCGAGTCCATCGGGCTTCACTGAAAAAGTCATGCAAGTCATCGCTGACGAACTTGGGGAGATTGAAGTCCCGTTTACACGGACGAATAAAGGGGCTGTTATCGCAACTTTGAAAGGGAAGGACGATTCACGCCACCGGCTGTTGACCGCCCATACGGATACGCTAGGAGCGATGGTGAAGGAAATCAAAAGCAACGGCAGGCTGAAATTGACTATGATTGGCGGGTTTAACTGGAATGCGGTGGAAGGTGAGTATTGCCATATACATACTGCCTCAGGCAAGGAAGTCCGCGGGACGATTTTGATGCATCAGACTACAGTCCATGTCTATCGTAATTCAGGAAGCGCAGAAAGAAATGCCGACAATATCGAAGTGCGGATTGATGAGAAAGTGACGAATGCCGCCGAAACGAGGGCGCTTGGCATTGAAGTGGGGGATTTTGTCTCATTTGATCCGAGATTTGAAGTGACGCCAACCGGTTTTGTCAAATCAAGGCATCTCGATGATAAAGCAAGTACGGCACTTTTGTTGGAATTGATACGTTCATTGAAGGAAAACGGAACGGAACTACCGAATACGACTCACTTCTATATCTCGAACAATGAAGAAATCGGTTATGGCGGGAACTCAAATATCCCGAACGAAACCGTGGAGTATATAGCTGTCGATATGGGAGCGATCGGAGATGGACAAACTTCCGATGAGTACACTGTTTCGATATGTGCGAAAGATTCAAGTGGGCCATACCATTATGCGCTGACGAGGCACTTGACGGCTCTTTGTGAAAAAGGGAGTGTCCCGTATAAGCTTGATATTTACCCTTATTATGGATCGGATGCATCTGCTGCAATCCGAGCGGGCTTCGATGTTAGACATGCACTGTTCGGTCCGGGAATTGAATCTTCCCATGCACTGGAGAGGACTCATGTCGACTCCTTGAAAGCGACAGCACAATTATTGCATGCTTATGTAGTATCCGAAATGATGAATTGAAAAGCGGAAGGCGCTTGATCAGTAGAGGTTCGCAGTCTAAGTACGCCGCGTCCTGCGGCATCGACTGCATGACCGGCATCCTGCCGGCCTCAGGCATAAGGAGAGGTTGCGTCGTGGCGTCTTTTGCCACAAAGCAACATTGACTTATGTCCCGAGCATCTAGCGCCTGAAGCTAGACTAAGAATAGTTGGAAGGTGGCCTCAGTATGGAGACCGAATATTTATTTTCAAGTTTACCAATAAAGAGAGTGGAAGGGGTTTTGCCCGACATTGTTACGGATATTGCAGTCGATTCACGTTCTGTCAATGCGGGGGGCGTGTTCGTCTGTATCAAAGGATTTACTGTGGATGGACATGCATTCGTTTCGAAAGCGATTGCCAATGGAGCAAGAGTGATCGTGGCGGCCAGTCCCGTCGAAGCCGATTTGGACAAGGTGGCGATCGTCTATGTAGAAGACACGTCAAGAGCGGTCTCTTTGCTTGCACCCCGTTTTTTGAACTATCCTTCGAAACGGATGACGATGATCGGCGTGACGGGAACGAACGGAAAAACGAGCGTCAGCAATATGCTTCATTCCGTGTTGCTCCATACAGGAGAGAAGTCTGCAGTAACGGGTACGATCGGTTTCAACTTGGATGGTGTTTTATTTGAAACTGAAAATACGACAGCTGATGTGCTGACGACACAGCAAATGATCAAGCAAGCGGCTGATGCCGGATGTTCCACGATGACGATGGAAGTTTCGTCTCATGGGCTTGTCGAAGGAAGACTCGCGGGCACCGAATTTGACATTGCGATCTTCACGAATTTATCACATGACCATTTGGATTTCCATGGAACGATGGAGCATTACGGGCATGCTAAAGGGCTTTTATTTGCGCAACTTGGACAAGATCTTGCGCAGCCGAAGTATGGCGTCGTCAATGTGGATGACCTTTGGGGAGAGCGAATGAAGGAAATGACCTCGTTCCCGGTATTTACGTACGGAGTTCACAATGACGCGGATTTCCGGGCAACGGACGTCAAGATGACAGTCGACAGTACTTCATTCCGCTTGGATTCGCCGGCTGGAGGATTCGACGTCACGATGTCGCTCATTGGAGAATTCAATGTTTATAACGCTTTGGCGGTCATTGCAGCCTTATATGCAAAGGGGCTTGAGATGGATGTAATCCTCGAAGGGCTAGCGGTTATTCCTTCTGCAAAAGGCAGGATGGAGAAAGTCGATACGGAGTTGCCGTTGAGTATCTATGTCGATTACGCACATTCACCCGATGCAATCGAGAAGGCTATTCAAGCAGTGTTACCTTATAAAGATGCTGAGAGTAAATTGATATTCGTCATCGGTACAGGTGGCAACAGGGATCGGGTAAAGCGTCCGATCATGGCAGAGAAGGCATCGATCGCCGATTATGTCGTGCTGACGACGGATGACCCGAGAGATGAGGCGTACGAAACGATTTTGTCCGAACTCGAAGCGGGTATGAAACACACTCAATATGCATGCATCGGCGATCGTGAGGAAGCCGTCCGCCATGCCGTCTCGGTCGCTGATGAAGGGGATGTCATCATCTTTGCCGGAAAAGGGCACGAGGACTATCAAATTGTCGGTAGAGAAAAATTGCCTCATTCCGACGCGGAGATCGCATTGGATGAGGCGGAAAAGAAGTTTGGTAGGGGTTATATAGAGAAATAGGAAGATGAAGAGCTGTCAATAGAGATGGCTCTTTTCCTTTTAGTAAAAGACTTTGCGTCATGGAGAAAAAATTGTTGAAAATGACTTGTAATCTGTCTATGCTTAGAAAAGTGGAAAAGAAGGAGTTTGGACAAAATGGAAAAACCTATACATGAAGAGATTGCATCTCGACGAACGTTTGCAATCATTTCCCACCCGGACGCCGGGAAAACGACGATGACGGAAAAACTGCTCTATTTTGGCGGCGCCATCCGTGACGCAGGTACCGTAAAAGGAAAGAAGACAGGTAAATATGCAACATCCGACTGGATGGAAATTGAAAAGCAACGTGGAATTTCAGTCACGTCTTCCGTGCTGCAATTCGATTACGATGGCAAGCGCGTCAATATTCTAGATACACCTGGACACGAAGACTTCAGTGAAGACACATACCGTACATTAATGGCGGTTGATGCCGCTGTCATGATGGTCGATTCGGCAAAAGGCATCGAACCTCAGACAATCAAGCTATTTAAAGTGTGCCGGATGAGAGGCATTCCTATCTTCACGTTCATGAACAAAATGGACCGCCAAGGGAAAGAGCCTCTCGAACTGATGGAAGAATTGGAAGAAGTTCTTGAGATCGAATCATATGCGATGAATTACCCAATCGGCATGGGCAAAGAGTTTATCGGTGTTTATGACCGTTATAATAATCGCATCGAGCAAGCACGTGTCGAAGGGGACAGTCATTTCCTTCCGTTGAATGAAGAAGGGGAGCTTGCAGTCGAGCATCCGATGACGGAAACTTCTTATTACAAGCAGGCGCTTGAAGACGTTCTGCTTTTAAATGAAGCCGGGAATGAATTCGATGTAGAAAGGGTTGCCAAGGGAGAATTAACCCCTGTGTTTTTCGGCAGTGCCTTGACGAATTTCGGAGTGCAGACATTCTTGGAAACATTTCTTCAGTTTGCACCACCTCCTCAGCCTAGGAAAACGAAGGACGACCAACTTATCGGTCCGAATTCAGAGGAATTCTCAGGATTCATTTTCAAAATCCAGGCGAATATGAATCCGGCTCACCGTGACCGCATCGCTTTTGTCCGGATTGTATCGGGCGGATTCGAAAGGGGAATGTCGGTCACAGTACCACGAATTTCGAAAACGATTAAATTATCACAGACGACACAATTTTTGGCTGATGACCGTGAAACGGTAAATGAAGCGGTTGCCGGGGACATCATCGGTTTGTATGACACGGGGAACTACCAAATCGGCGACACTGTTGTCGGAGGGAAGTCGAATTTCCTGTTCGAAGCGTTGCCGCAGTTCACGCCTGAGCTGTTTGTTCGTGTCACAGCGAAAAACGTCATGAAGTCGAAGCATTTCCATAAAGGGATCCTTCAATTGGTTCAAGAAGGAGCAATCCAATATTACAAAACGTTGCATACAGAAGAAGTTTTATTGGGTGCCGTCGGTCAACTTCAATTCGAAGTATTCGAGCACCGTATGAAAAACGAATACAATGTTGATGTGCACATGGAGCATATCGGCTCCAAAGTCGCTCGCTGGATTGAAAATGAAAGCGATGTGAAAGAGTCGATGACGGGGCAACGTTCCATGCTCGTGAAGGATCGTTATGATAATTTGGTCTTCTTATTTGAAAATGATTTTGCACTTCGTTGGTTCGGTGATAAATTCCCGGACATCCGACTGTACAGCTTACTATAATTCAGCAATTAAACCGGGGGGCTTGGTCTCTCCGGTTTTTCTTTTTTTCGATGTACTGTTTTCAGGTGGGTCAAAGATCATGAAATGACGATAAAACTTGGGAAATGATCGATAACTTCCGGGAAATGATCGATATCTCCTCCAAAATGATTGATAACTCCCTGGAAATGATTGATATATCTGTGGAAATGATCGATAAAATTTCCGAGCGTGTTTACCGGAAGGATATATTGTTCATGTTTGATGTTACTGTCATCTTTCAATATGATAGTAGTAAGCGCTTTGCAGACGAAAGGGATGTGCAAATGAAAATCAGTAACTTTTCCATAAAACGACCTGTCTTTACGATTGTGACAATGTTTTTAGTCATCATCCTAGGGGCAGTTTCCTTTTTTAAAATTCCAGTGACACTTATACCCGAGTTGAACCCTCCGGTAGCAGTCGTCGTCACCAACTATCCGGGTGCCTCTTCCACGGAAGTGAGTGAGAAACTGACAAAGCCCCTTGAGGCAAGTTTGTCTACTGCCCCCGGCTTGAAATCAATGCAGTCGTCATCACAGGAAGGTGCCAACTTCATTCTGCTCATGTTTGACTGGGCTACAAAAATCGACGATGTGCAACTGGACATCATGCAACGAATCGACCAAGTACCAGTACCGGAAGGCGCCAATGCTCCTAGGTTCATGAAATTTGACCCTGCACAATTTCCGGTAATCCAATTATCGCTTCGAACGAACTCAGAAGAAGCGGATATACGGGATATCGCGGAGCGTCTGGAAACGGAGCTGCGGAGGACGAAAGGAGTCGCCAGCGTTACCGTTACAGGAAAGTTGGTGGAAGAGGTCCAGGTCATTCTGGATCAGAAAAAGCTCGAGGATTTCGGACTTGTCCAATCGGATATTGTACAGGCAATCCAAGCGAACAATGTATCGATGCCAGGGGAGCCGATTGAAACGAATGACGGCAAGCAACTGACGACAAGAATCATCAGTTCATTAACGACCATCAGCGATTTTAGAGAAGTCACGGTAGGCATCAATCCGATGACCGGAGGAAAAGTGAAAGTGAAAGACATTGCGGATGTTGCAATGTTAGAAGCGAAGGCAACTTCCGAAACGAGGGCGAATGATCAACAGGCCGTCCTCATGTCTGTGCTGCAGGAATCCGGTGCAAATACGGCAACGGTGTCTACAGCTTTCAAGGATGCGTTGGATCGATTGCTTACCCAAGAGGAATACGACGGTGTCGAGGCGGATATTCTGTTCGACCAAGGTGACTATGTGAAACTTGCCGTCGGAAATATCGGCCAATCATTATTGCTTGGCGGACTATTTGCGATGATTGTTTTGTTTTTATTCCTCCGGGGGATCAAAAGCCCGATCATTATCGGCATTGCGATCCCTTATTCTGTTATCGTCACATTCGTGCTCATGTTTTTCGCTGATTTCTCGCTCAACATCATGACGCTAGGCGCGTTGGCGCTAGGGATCGGGATGTTAGTCGATAATGCAATTGTTGTCATCGAGAATATCGAACGGCATATTGCAATGGGGAAAGATCGTACTGAAGCTGCAAGGGACGGTGCGAAAGAAATCAGCGGAGCGATTACGGCTTCAACATTGACGACACTCGCCGTCTTTGTGCCCGTCATTTTCATCAGTGGCTTGATCGGGCAGATCTTCACGGAATTCGCGTTGACGATTTCATTCAGCCTGTTTGCTTCCCTTGTCGTCGCATTGACGGTCGTACCGATGATGGCGAGCCGGATGCTTACTAAACCCACGAAGAATATCGAAGCGAGAAGGCGACGTTCGAAGACGTTGAATAGGTTTGAACGATCGGTCAAATGGTCACTCCGCCATCGTGCACTCGTGTTAGTTATGACACTTGCCCTTCTTGTAGTTAGCGGTTTCGGCTTATTCAAGGTCGGTACGGAATTCCTGCCACCAACGGATGAGGGGTTCTTTAGCATCTCGATTAAGATGCCGAATGGGGCATCGTTGTCATCTACAAAGACAATCGTGAAAAAGATCGAGACTAGGCTGAAAGAGGAAAGAGAAATTGACGTTTATGTAAGTCTTATCGGAGGAACGCAGCAAAGCATGGCGCAAGGAGGTTCAGAATCGGATCGGGCGGAAATGTACGTCAAACTCGCACCTCTAGAAGAGAGGGATCGTTCGGTATTCGAGTTCGTCGATGATGTTCAACCCGATGTACTTGATCTCGTAGGTGAAGAAGCAAACGTAAGCTTTGAAATGCAGACTGCAGCAGGATCGAGTCCGAATACATTATCCTTTACGTTGAAAGATACGAATGAAGCGAGATTGAACGAATCGGTAGCTAAACTTGATGAAGAGCTGCGGAAGATGGATTCGATACTTGAAGTATCAAATAATCTTCAAGATACGGTCGAGGAAATCCATATTGAAGTAGACCGTGAAAAGGCATCGGATCTTGGATTGGTGCCTTATCAAATAGCGCAAACCGTGAATTCAATTACACGCGGTCAAGCTGCTTCGCAATTTATTGATAAAAAAGAGAATGTTGTCTCGGTCATCGTCCAGTACGATGAAAAGTATCGCAATAGCATTGATAAGTTGAAGCAAATCAAGTTGAGGGTTGCATCAGGAGCTTTCATCCCATTGAAGGATGTCGCATCGATTTCCATTGCAGAAGGCCCGGTATCGATCCAACGGGTTGACCAAGCCCACTCCGTCTCCTTCAATGTAAAGTATGAGTCGTCATTGTCACTAGGGGATGTGACTGATAAAGTGAATGGAATCGTGAAGAAAATCGAACTGCCAGAAGAGACGGAAATGTCTTATGGGGGCGATCGGGAACTTTTCGAGAGTGCCATCGATGATATGCTAATGGCCATTGTTCTTGCCGTCGTCCTTGTCTATATCGTCATGGCTGCCCAATTCGAGTCCTTCAAGTACCCGTTTGTCATCATGTTCTCTGTACCTCTGATGGTGATTGGGGTAGCGTTAGGGCTATTCTCTACGAATACGCCTATCAGTGTGACTGCTGTCATCGGCATTCTGGTCCTCGTCGGCATAGTCGTCAACAACGGAATTGTTCTCGTTGACTATATCAACCAACGGAAAGATGCTGGCATGTCTTCATATGATGCCATTATCGCCTCTGTGAAGGATCGCGTGCGACCAATACTGATGACCGCCTTGACGACAATACTAGGGCTGTTGCCATTGGCGCTCGGAATCGGTGAAGGGACTGAAATGAATCAGCCGATGGGGATTGCTGTCATCGGTGGGTTGATCAGCTCTACATTCCTAACGTTGTATATCGTTCCAATCATTTACAGTTTGTTCGACCGGCAAACGAGAAGACGTGCGGTTGAAGTTGAATAGAAGCAAAAATCCGGAGGTGCAACTCTCCGGATTTTTTACTAGTTTTTCGTCGCGAATAAATTGTGTCCAGATATCTTTGATGGTATAATTTCTTAGTAAGCACTCAACAACCAAATATTTCTTTTGACAGTTGTCAAAGGGGAGTAGCTATAGGGCAACCTATTTCATAGTCGTCAGTACATGGCAAGCGCCATCGGTTATGATAGCAGATATTCACTTGAAAATTTCTGACTTAGCGAGACCTTTGCCTTTTATTAGGTGAGGGTTTTTTTATTTGGAGAAATAAGGAGGAAATTAAATGGAAGCAATATTATTGGAATACGCATGGGTACTTGTTGTATTGATTGCACTAGAAGGGTTACTGGCTGCGGATAACGCTGTCGTAATGGCTGTCATGGTGAAGCATCTTCCGAAAGTTCAACAGAAGAAGGCATTGTTCTACGGCTTGCTTGGGGCATTTGTCTTCCGTTTTGCTGCATTGTTCATGATTACGTTTTTGGTGAACATATGGCAAATACAAGCATTGGGTGCTGCATATCTCTTATTTATAGCGATTAAAAGCTTAGTAGATAGAGGGAAAGATGATCACGATGATGTGAAGAAACAGCGTAAGCAATCCGGTTTTTGGATGACGGTTTTCAAGGTAGAGCTAGCAGATATTGCATTTGCCCTTGACTCGATGCTTGCCGCAGTCGCATTGGCGGTCACTTTGCCGGAGCTTGGTGATTTTCATGTCGGCGGAATTAACGGAGGCCAATTCGTCGTAATGCTTCTAGGTGGAATCATCGGTTTGGTTATTATCCGTTTTGCCGCCAGACAATTCGTCGTGCTATTGGAGAAATTTCCTTCCCTTGAAACAGCCGCATTCCTTATTGTCGGCTGGGTTGGAGTCAAATTGGTCGTAATGACATTGTCACATCCGAAGCTGCAAATCATTGATGAGGCATTCCCGCATTCGACGATCTGGAAATCAATCTTCTGGGGTGTCCTTTTAGCAATTGCTATTGGTGGTTATTTGACTGCAATGGCAAGAAATCGAAAAAAAGTGTGATTGAAGCGGCCGGTACATGGCGAAATGTACCGGCCGAATGTTTTTTTATAGCGATTTTCTTTCCTTTTAAGCAGAAGTTCACTAAAATGAAAAGACGATTCCCTCTTTTTAGAAAGGTTCTGATGGCATGAAACTCACAAGGGAAAGTCTGCATAGATTCACGCCCGCTCAAGTTATCGTCTTTTATTATTTCTTGGCGATCGGATTTTCCTTCCTATTGTTGAATTTGCCAGGCGTTTATTTGCCAGGCGTCGAGGTCAGCTTCATAGATAGTTTATTCACTGCGGTTAGTGCGGTCAGTGTGACAGGGTTAACTCCGATTAGTATAGGGGGCACCTATTCCGTCTTCGGGTTATGCATGCTTATGCTCGTCCTGCAATTAGGCGGAATCGGAATTATGTCGATCGGTACATTCTTCTGGCTTTTGGTCAAAAAGCGAATCGGCCTGCGTGAACGTCAACTCATCATGGTGGACCATAACCAATATTCGCTAGCCGGAGTCGTCGGACTCATTAATCAAATTGTCCGGATCATCTTTTTGATTGAGATTACAGGTGGCATCATTTTGACATTGTATATTAAGCGGTATTACGACACTTTCAGTGAAGCTTTGCTGAATGGTATGTTCATGTCGGTATCAGCGACCACGAATGCCGGTTTCGATATTACGGGATCATCGTTGCATCCTTATTTCGGTGATTACTTCGTACAAACAGTCACGATGATTCTCATCATCCTAGGTGCAATCGGTTTCCCTGTGCTGATAGAAGTGAAAAGCTATTTCTCGAAAAAAGTGCCGAATTTCCGTTTTTCCCTCTTTACGAAAATTACAACCGTCACATTCGGATTATTGCTCGTATGGGGGGCGTTATTCATTTACATTTTAGAGTCATTCCACTCCTTTAAGGGGTTGGCATGGCATGAAAAGATTTTTGCCTCATTGTTTCACTCTGTGTCTTCACGGTCAGCAGGATTGACGACCTATGACATTACACAGTTCAGTGAAGCGACGGATATTTTCATTTCATCATTAATGTTCATTGGGGCTTCACCGAGTTCGGTAGGTGGCGGAATCCGAACGACGACATTCGCTATCGCGCTCCTGTTTCTGATCAATTTTGCACGCGGCAATAACGTCATTAACATTTTCCGACGGGAAATCAAGCTTATAGACGTCTACCGCTCTTATGCAGTTATCCTGCTTGCGGCAATGATGGTTATGACGGCGTTGCTTATTTTGCTGATTACCGAAAAGGATGTTCCGGTCGTCGCACTCCTCTTTGAAATCACTTCTGCATTTGGTACGTGCGGCATGTCGCTCGGAATTACATCTGACCTGTCGGTAATTGGTAAATTAATCATCATGGTTCTCATGTTTATTGGACGAGTAGGTCTCATTTCATTCCTGTACACATTAGGTGGAAAGACCAATAAAAAACCTTACACATATCCTAAAGAACGCGTCATCATCGGATGAAAAAAGCATCTTTCCTCGCTGTTTAGAAGAGGAAAGATGCTTTTAATGTTTAGAGAACTGTTTTCTCCGTTGTTTTTTCAATAAAATGAAATTGTGGATTTTGTCCTTTGCAGAAAAACGTGACAAGATAGCCTTCTTCTTTCACAGAACCTTCTTCATATGCCTCTGACGGTCGGATGGAGACCGGAGTGATGAATGTATGCTTCCGGATATTCCTTTCGGTAAGCCGTGTAGGCGTTGAAATATTGCTCAGAAGGACTTTGTCATCCAACACCGACCTTTCGATTGCTGCCAGTGTTTCAGGCTCCATGTCTTCACGCCACCAAATATGTCGAGGTTGGAAAGTGTGATGCGCCAAATAATCGATTTTCATTAAACTAGTAACGATACTCATATCCGCTTGTCCATAGTCAAGGAGGAACTTCTCCAGTCTTGTGTACAAATCCTGAAGCTGATGGCCAATTCTCGACCAGCCCTTCGTTTCCCAAAACGTACCGAATTGCTGGAAGAAGTCGAACGGCGTTTCAAACACTTCTGATACGAGATACTCAACTGTACGCGGCATACGATTGTCATTCCAATACTTTTCTAGTACATCCTCGGTCTGTTTGATCCGTAAGATATCATCAAATGTCAAGACGTTATTGGATAAGATTTCATAAGGAGCTTCGTCGATATACGTATAACCGAATTGTTCAGCCTGAATACGCAAGCCAGTCCCTCTTAATAGCTTAAGGAAGCCTAATTGAAGCTCTTCAGGACGCATGGCAAAGACATCGTTGAATGTATCTCTGAATGAAGCATAATCCTCTTCCGGCAACCCGGCGATCAAATCTAGATGCTGCGCAATCTTTCCGCCATCTTTCACCATAGTGACAGTTCTGGACAGCTTTTCAAAGTTTTGTCTTCGTTGTACTAGTTCATTCGTCAAATCATTTGTCGACTGCACTCCGATTTCAAAGCGGAAGAGTCCGGCAGGAGCATTCTCGTTTAAAAAGTTGATGACTTCCGGACGCATGATGTCACCGGTTATTTCAAACTGGAAAACCGTCCCCGCCATATGTTCATCAATAAGAAATTGAAACATTTCCATGGCGTAGCTCCGACTTATATTAAACGTGCGGTCTACGAATTTGATTGTCTTGGCGCCATTTTTCATCAAATATCGGATGTCGTCCTTCACTGAATCCCTATTGAAATAACGGACGCCGACTTCGATGGATGATAAACAGAATTGACAAGAGAACGGACAGCCCCTGCTCGTCTCAATATATGTCACCCGGTTGCCCAGATGAGGAATATCTTCAGGGAATCTGAAAGGGGAGGGCAGCTCTCGTAAATCTAGTTTCGGTCCGGGAGCAGTAGATTTCAATCTTCCGTCCTCTAAGTAGGCGACTCCTTGCACTTCTTTGAGACTGATTTTCCCCGCATGGTAATCGAGCAATTGTTTAAAAGTCCTTTCTCCTTCGCCGAGAACGATAAAATCGATCTCAGGGACTTCTTCCAACCATTTGTCGAAGTCATACGTCACTTCAGGTCCTCCGGCTACAATGACAAGTTCGGGATTTGTCTTTTTGAGTACCCGGATTACCTTAATCGATTCCTCAATATTCCATATGTACAAACTGAATCCGACAATACTTGGTTTTTTTTGATAAATATCTGATACAATATTTAAAACTGGATCTTTTATTGTATATTCCGTCAATATAGGCTCATATTCCGGCATTGCGTATGTTTTCAAATACCGGATAGCGAGGTTTGTGTGAATATATTTTGCGTTTAATGTAGTGAGAACTATGTTCATATGCTTGCTCCTTTGATATAATACTAATTACTGATAAATTAGATACCTATTTTAGTCATTAACTACTATTTTATTGCGACAGATAATATGAAATAATCAGAATTGAAGACACTTTATTTAATTGAAGTTCTAAAAAATGATTTTTTTCGCATGAAATCTTGTCGTTTCACATATTGTTTGGTAATAGGCACAGGAGGTATCAAATGAGTGATTTCGATAGTACTTTAAAGAGCATGTCATTCCTGTTGGATGACAGTTTTCGACCTATGTTGGTTTTACAAGTAAATGGGGACATTTATTATGAAAATGAGCCATTTAAAATGCACTTCGACATAACAGACAAAAAGAATATCAGTGAAATCATAGATTCGACTTCTCTGTGTGAATGGACAGGATTTTCCGAACGGGCAAGGACATCTGAACAGATACTGATGGAAAAATTGTCGGTTACATTATGTTTTGATGAAAATGGCCCGAGTCAATTGCAATTATTCTACATTCCCGACATAAAAAAGATCATTGCAAAGTTTGATTTACAGGAACCTTGCAAGATTCCGTCTTTAAAAACGTATTTCAATGCGTTCAGGCAATCATCCGATTTTCTGCTTTTGGTCGATCAAGACGGAAAAATCCGTGATGTAAATGAAGTGCATAGCGTGTTTATCAATCAAACACGGAAGGAGTTGATTGGTCAAAGTATTGGCAATGTCCTTTCCATAATAGATCCTGAAAATGATGAGTCTGTTCATGGTCTTCTTGAAAAGGTGAAAGACCAAGGCTTTGTCGAGTCAATTAAAACGTACCAAAGGTCAACAGAAGATACAAGATACTATCATATTACAACCTACTATGATAAAGAAACAAATATGTTCATTTTCCAAATGTCAGATTCCACTGAAATAGAGAATCTGCAAGTACAGTTGGCCCATTCAGGATCATTATCCGCCGTCGGACAAATTGCTGCTAGCATTGCTCATGAGATAAGAAATCCGATTACAACTTTGAAAGGATTCACACAACTGCTAAAAGTATCGGCTACAGATGATTCAATCCGCTATATTTCCGTAATTGAAGACGAAATAGAGAGAATGGAAACTATTCTTGGGGAGATGCTCGTTTTGTCAAAGCCCTCTGAAAAGAAGAAATCCGTGTTCTCTTTGGAAGTATTGGTCGGAGATATGGTTTCAATACTATTGCCTAAAGCGGTCATGGATGGCATCGAAGTCGCCCAGTCGGTGGAACTGAACAGCAACCCACACATTTTCGGCGATCCGGATAAGATGAAGCAGGTTCTTTTAAATTTATTTAAAAATGCATTGGAGTCGATGCAGGTCGGTGGAAAGCTAGCCGTTCACCTCTCGGAATCCGACGGAAAACTTATCCTTTCCATAACAGATACGGGAAAAGGGATGACTCGCCATCAAGTGAGCCAAGTGTTCATGCCTTTTTTCAGTTCAAAGCCGGGAGGAACAGGCTTAGGACTGCCATTTGTTCTGAAAACAGTGGAAGATCACGGCGGGACGATTGCCGTCGATAGTCAAGTCGACGTAGGTACAAAATTCATATTGACCTTCCCTAAGGCAAAAGAAGGTGCTTCGTATCCTTTGAGTAGCAAACAGTCCATCGTCTCTTGAATCGATCCGTTTTGACACATTCGTCTATTTGTCGCTATAATAGTGTCGAGACGCTGACAGGAAAACAAAAGGTGGATCCGAACTATGTCAAATGATACAGAACGTGCATTGAAATTATTCATCGTCCTTTCAAGGGCAAGCAAGGTTGTCTTGGAAGAGGCGAATAAACTGATAGAAACCTATAAGCTGAATCCTACGGAGTTTGCTGTCCTGGAACTTCTATACCACAAAGGAAGGCAACCAATTCAAAAAATCGGTCAAAAAATCCTGCTTAGCAGCGGATCCATGACGTATGTCGTAGATAAGCTTGAAAAGAAAGGGCTTATTGAACGGGTGTATTGCACCGAAGATAAACGGATCACGTATATGTCTATTACAGCTGCGGGCAAGGGATTGATTGAAGATATTTTTCCGTCCCATGAAGAGAAAATCAATGAATTGATGTCCGCCCTTTCGAAGACGGAACAGGACACGGCAATTGAACTCCTGAGAAAGTTAGGATTATCCATTAAGAACCTTTCATGATTTCATGCATAGAATACGCCGAACAGGCATAACCTGTTCGGCGTTTGTCATTCTACTATCTAAATTATTGTACTGTCTGTCCCATATTCAAGAAATCAGATTTGAATTCTTCATCTGGATTATCGAAAAGAGTAAGTCTAACGACCATACCATCTTTTTCAAAAACGACTCCCGTGACAGGTCCTGTTTCCGTATCCACCTTGAATGCTTTTGCATTCTTGATGCCCTCATCCTCGACATCCGAATAAACATCCGTCAATTCTTCAGGTTCTGCGCCATTGCTTGCAGCTTTCAATACCTCAAGCATATTATCCGCGAAATAGTCATATGCTCCATCTTCGGCAGGTTGTGTTTCGATTCGCATAAAAGCTTCTGGATTCTCGTCTGCAAACAAACTATCCCGTCCAGGCTCTTCACTAGTTAACGTATAGCCGGGCAATACTTCAATTGCATATGATTGGGCATCGCTATCAGTTAGCACAGCATCGGCCATATCAGCAGCGGACTCCTCAGCGCCATCATTTGTAGAATCGGATCCCGCATCGGTTGACGTTCCATCCGTCGAGCTGCCGTTTGCTCCATCGACAACTTGTTCTGGTTCATCCGTTTTGGTTTCCTGTTGAACCGCATTATCGGTGCCACAAGCTGTAAGGAGAATCGCAGCCGCAAAACCTGTGCAAACTATTTTCCAATTGAATTTCATTGAAAATCCCTCCTATTCATTTATCCCGCATTAACCGGCAGTAATTCTCTCCCGCTAAGGCGGGAGATCAACTGCCAGTAAATGCCCGATTGGTTTACCTAATACTCAGTGGGGGATAGAATCCCCCTGAGCGAGTTTCACTTTATTGGACGAAGTACAACGTAAAATGTTTCATTCATCAGTGCCGTGGATGATTGTATAGCGTTTATGGTTGATGACAGTTTTTTCCTCCATTTGCAGTTCATCGAAATTTTCCATATATGTCAAATCGACGATTACAGAGTTCTCATTCACTTTCTCCACAATACCTTGCAAGCCATCTTTAAACTCTATAATATTTCCCACTTCTGCGATTTTCATAATCAAACAGCTCCTTAAACAGATTATCTTTTATAGTTTGCCTTAAAAAGTCCGTGACGTAAAGTGTTTCATTCTAAAAAAGTATTTTCATTTATTCTGCATAAACTGAGGGTAGTAGAACCTGTTGTTAATTGAAGTTTCATTCTATTGTAAAATATCTTAAATTGAGATACTTGTTTTCTCTAAAGTCGTGTATAATTATTATTCAGGTATATCTACACTCGGGAGGTATTGCGTGTGAAACATTTACTGGAAGCTCAAATTGAGACGACGCGCAAGGAATTGATTACCGTAGCGGGCATAAAAGGCTTATCTTCAATTGATACATTACTTATAAGCGAAATGCTCGATAGATTGATCAATGAATATAATTCCCTGGAAGAAATGCCTGGACTAAGGAATGGATAGAGACTAGAAAGGGTGGGGTAGTAATGGTAACGATTAAGGACTTCCGAAAAGAATTGAACCAAGCGGTAATTGGCAGAGAGAAAGAATTCGATTTAATGCTTATCGCACTTTTACAACAGGGACATGTTTTACTGGAGAGTGTTCCAGGTTCCGGTAAAACAATGATGGCTAAGAGCTTTGCTAACGCTTTTAAAGGGGATTTTAAGCGTGTGCAATTTACTCCGGATGTATTGCCATCGGATGTGACTGGCATCCGCTATTTTAATCCCCAGTCGCAGGAATTTATCCTGAAGGCCGGCCCGGTCTCGACAAACATATTATTGGCGGATGAAATAAATAGGGCGACCCCCCGGACACAATCAAGCCTTTTGGAGTCGATGGAAGAAAGGCAAGTGACAATCGACGGTGAAACGCTTTCCTTGCCGATGCCGTTCATGGTCATTGCGACACAGAATCCAATTGAATCGCAGCAAGGGACATTTCCTTTGCCGGCGGCCCAGCTGGATCGATTTTTGTTTAAGTTGAACATCGATTATCCATCGTTTGAAGAGGAGCATGATATACTGCGGCAATACGGCAAGAACCCTGGACAGATCAGGACGAATGCTATCATCGATGCGAGGACGGTCAGAACATGGTCTGCTGATGCCGCAGAAGTGACAGTCCATACAGATGTCGAAAAGTATATATTGAAAATCGTACGTGCAACGAGAGAGCATCCTTTCCTGGAGCTTGGCTTAAGTTCCCGTGCGGCTCTTGCAATTCTTCAGGCTGCCAGGACGAAAGCATATATAGAAGGCAGGGATTACGTTACTCCGGATGATGTCAAATACATCCTTCCACCAGCCGCATTACACCGGATGGAACTTTCGACGGAAGGGGTATTGACAAAGACGATCGAAGAAGTGCTTCAAGAAATCATGAATTCCATTACAGCACCACTTGAGGCGACAGTCTAATGAAGTGGATACGCTATGAACATGGGTTCAGA
The DNA here is from genome assembly GCF_023715245.1 of Sporosarcina luteola. GTDB lineage: Bacteria > Bacillota > Bacilli > Bacillales_A > Planococcaceae > Sporosarcina > Sporosarcina luteola_C. The sequence continues at coordinate 2,062,795 of NZ_JAMBNV010000001.1, read as the reverse complement.
TCGATTCACCAAGGGATGGCGATCACTGGAGTTTTCTTCATTTTTGCCTTCATTTATTTACAAGTTTGGCTTGCCGCATGTTTTGCAGCAGTATTTGCAATGCTCGCCTTCCAGAATATTTATTTTTCGAAGGTTGGACAGCACCTCTCAGTTACATTTAGAGCAAAGCAGAAACGGATTCTGATTGGCGAAAGGGAAGAGCTCGTCTTAGAGTTCGAAAATGGAACAGTACCAATATGGAATGGGACGTTAACTATTTCCTTGGAAGACGCGGTTGCGCCAAGTTCGGATAACAAGAGACACTACAGCGGAATATATGATTTAACAGTCCCTTTTGCAATAGGCGGGAATAAAAAAGTGGAAATCCGTATCCCCCTGGAAGGAAAAAAGAGGGGCTTGTCTAGAGTGACAAGGGTTATGTTGGAAATCCCGCATTTATTCGGAGACGGATTTGTCCATATGGAGCTAAATGAACCGATATATTATCAAAGTTTAGTGTACCCTAGGGTGACATCGCTTGGCAGGGAATTAAAATCATCACCTTATAAACCGGGCGAAACCGAACTGAAGCAATCACTATTCCAGGATGAATTCCAACCGATCGGCACAAGGGAATACATTCCGACAGATCGTTTTGATCATATCCATTGGACAGCAAGTGCCCGGATGCAGAAGCTGCAAACAAAGGAATTTCTGCCTGTCAGCTCGCAAAGTGTCGTTTTAATGATGAACGCGATTGAAAAGGACAGAGGCTTTTTGGACTTTGAAAAAAAGGTGGAGCGCCTCGTTTCGTATGCGGATTACTGCATGAAGAATGATATTCCTTATTCAGTAGCGATTAATATTCGAAGTTTTGGAGCGAAACCTTATTTATTACTGCCGAGCGGATCGGGTAAAGTGCAATTTCAAAAAGTGATGGTCATGCTTGCGAAAATATCGGATAAGCATGCAAAATTGCCTTTCGAGGAAATGCTTCGGCATATGGAAAGTCATGGGCAGCTTCCGCAGACCGTCGTTTTGATCAGTCATGAAAATGACCGTGTCAAAGCTCTTGCAAAACAATGGATTAAACGCTATGAAGTCATCTTGGACAATTCTCATGAAAGGAATGAAAGGATTTGGGACAATCAACATATGAAAAAGACCGGAACCGATTCAACTTATCTGAACGCCTAATTGTCGAAATGTTCCTCCTATCCTATCTATTCATTTTCTTTTTAGGGGAAACCGGTTCCATCATGCCTTATGTATGGCTGTTCATATCAATCATCGGAGGAATCATTTCCTTTTTCCTGTTTTATAATCGGGACTATTCGCTTGGATACGGCGCAGGTTTGGCACTGGTTGTTACGGCCCCGATTCTTCTTTTCAATGCGCCGCTGATGAATATGCTAATTTTCTTTGTTTATGTATTGTGGAGAATCCAAGCGAATTTCAATGGATCCAGAATTCAAGGGTGGCCATTTTTGACTGTAAACACACTTGTTTTTGTCTTTCTGTTTTTCCTGGCACGATTGCTTTTCGCCTATTATAGTCCCGAAGTTCTGATGAGACAACAGATTATCCTGTTCCTCGTTACCTCCTTCCTTTATTTTTTCATACGGATGATTTCAGTTACCGTGAACAGCAGGCAATTAGGCAATTTCAAGGTGAGGGAAGCGGGCAGGGTTTTCGGTTATATTATCGGATTGGGGTCACTTGTATATGTTGTCGTCTTATTTACTTTAGACCCTGTGAGAAGAGGTATGATTAGTGTAGCAGGCTTTCTCTTCGGAGGAGTGCTGACCCTTTTCGGAAAAACGATGGAGCCTATCATTGAGTATTTCAAATCAGGCGCAGAAAAGTTCATCGAAGAAAATTTAGTGGAACCCGAAAGCGGATTCGTTGACTTTGAATTGCAGGGGGAATTGGAGACTTATGGTGCCTCATCTTCCATATTTGAATACACTTCATTGGCAGTAGCATTTGTCATACTGATTAGTATCGCTATTCTTCTCATAATGCGAAAAGGGAAGAAACGTGATGTGGAAAGATTAGAAAACTACTCCTTTTCATTTAAAGGTAGAAAAGCAAAACCCGAAGAGCAACGTCAGTTGTTGTATGACTACTCATCTGCACGGGATGAAGTGCGGGAAACCTTCCTCCAATTCGAGAAAGAAGCGCAAAAACACAATTTCAGCCGCATGCATGGTGAAACTGTGAAAGAATGGTTTTCGCGTATGGGTTGGAAGCAGAATGATTTAATTTTATCGATTTATAATGACGTTCGTTATGGATCTCGCACTCCTTCAGAAAAGGAGCATTCAACATTCATCCAAGAGATTGAACACATTAAAAAAACTTTTTTTGAAAAAGAGGTTTAAGAAGTTTTGAAACGGGGGACATTATAATTGAACACAGCAACATTCTCATTTCCCCCTTTTGAGGACAGACCCTTTACAGGATCTGTCCTCCTTTTTTTGTCCAAAACGCTTATAATGAATATTGCGAACAAAAATGGAGGGATTAATATGGGGAAAAAGAAGATTGCATTTATCGGAACAGGGGTCATGGGCAGTAGCATCGTCAAGCATTTATTGAATGCAGAGTACGATGTGACCGTATTCACCCGCACTAAGGAAAAAGCGGAAGCGCTGATTACGCATGGCGCACAATGGGCTGAAACTGCGGGACAAGCGACTGCAACCGCGGATGTCGTTTTGACGATGGTCGGATATCCATCCGATGTGGAGGAGGTCTATTATTCTGCTGATGGGATTATAGAGAATGCCAGAGAAGGGATGGTTCTCATAGACATGACGACATCCAGTCCTGCATTAGCAAAACGGATTGCTGTTGAAGCTGAAAAGAAAGGGATATCTTCAATTGACGCACCAGTTTCTGGCGGAGATGTAGGCGCACAAAACGGAACACTCTCCATTATGTGCGGAGGGAATGAACAGACGTTCAAAGAAGTTCTTCCTCTCTTGCAAGTATTCGGAAAGCAGATTGTCTATCAAGGGGAAGCTGGTGCTGGTCAACATACGAAAATGTGCAACCAGATCGCCATTGCGACAAACATGATCGGGGTATGCGAAGCGATTGCGTATGGGAAGGAAGCTGGACTCGATGCAGAGACGGTCCTTCAATCCATTTCTTCGGGCGCTGCAGGATCATGGTCACTTTCAAACTTGGCGCCACGGATGATCAAAGGGGATTTCGAACCAGGTTTTTACGTTAAGCATTTCCTGAAGGATATGAATATCGCTTTGGCGGAAGCGGAGCAAATGAGCTTGCCTTTACCTGGACTGCAATTGGCGAAGGAAATGTACAGCGAGCTTGTTGAAGAAGGATACGGTGAAAAAGGAACGCAGGTTTTATACAAACAATATAGACGAACGTAAAGCATCTCCTTCTGCGTGAGTAGCGAGTAAAAAGGGGCTGTTCAGCAAATCAATCGATCTGATTGCCGGAACAGCCCGCTAATTATTTTCCATCCAAGTAGGATGATCTGAACGATTGTGTGTTTGATACTTTAGGACGTTTTGGGATGAACGTTTTTTTCTTGGCACTCTTTGGTGCAATTTGCTCCCCGAGAAAATCGATCAATAATTCCTTAGCAGTTTTTAAATTCATTCGCTCTTGTGGATTACGGAAAGTTTGGTCTTGTGCGCCTAAATGGGGAAGGGACGTGAAGTCGTCTTTTTCCGGTAAGGTATGAAAGAGGAAATCGCTGCACTTTACGAGCACAGTGGAGCTTTGTTGGCTAAGCTGAGGATTGTCGACAAAATGCAAGCCGATTTTATTTGCGTCGCCCGACTGCAACAGCCTTTGGATCGCTTTGTTTTTTAATGTATAAAGTTCACGATTATTCGTTGCTGTTTTCGCATGCCTGTTTACAGTATAAATTGCAATGGCAAGTTGACGCACCGTTTCTTCTTTTTTCAATTGATTCCCCCTCTTTACGATATAAATTCCATTCAACCCTATCATACTGCTTCTTAAAAAATTTTAAAAGCAATTTGAATAAGAAAACCGAAATTTTTGCGAACGGCTATTTTTTTGTCGAATATAAAGGTATACTTGTAAAATAAAGTAGAAAAATCTGTTTCGGCGTCTATAAACAAAATTATTGTACATAGGAGCAGCGACATGCATGGAGGCATTCATGGACAATAACAGACTGCGGGATGAATTGATGATGGAACGCAACAAAAGATTGGAATTTGAACATAAGTACAAGTCTGTCATCGATCATAACTTGGACCCGATTATTACAATTAATTTGAGTGGACGTATTTTATATGCGAATATCGCTGTCCATAAAGCGTTCGGTTACCGATTAAAAGAATTGACGGGTCGTGCCATTCTCGATTTGATCGGCGAAGATAAAAACAAAGAGTTTAATGACTTTCTAACACGAGCGTTTTCCGGCGAGTCTATTGAAATGGAAGGAATCAAGTTCTTTCATAAGAGGGGCAAATATTTATCAACATATGTCAAGACAATCCCTGTTGCTATACGTGGAGATATAAAGGAAATCCATTTGATTTTGAGAGATACTTCCTTTCACCACAAAAACAATGAGAGATTATTATTCCTTTCCTATCATGATCAATTGACGGGTTTATGGAACAGACGTGCATTGAAAGAGCATTTTGATGCTGACGCTGAATATGCCTTTCGAAGTGATGAACAACTTTCATTAATCCATTTGGATTTGGATCGTTTCAATACAATCAACGATTCAATCGGTAGAAACGGCGCTGACGAAATTCTGAAAATGATTGCAGATCGCATTAAACTAGTTACTCCTAAAGGGGGAAAACTATATAGAAATGGCGGAGATGAATATATCATCCTGCTGCAAAACCACTCAATCGAAAAAACAGAGAAGCTCACACAGAAGATCATGAGTGATTTCACGAAGCCATTCTATTTTAATCATCAGGAATATTTCCTTTCGTCTTCAATCGGCATATCGGTCTATCCTGAGGACGGAACGGAATTGGAGGAACTGCTTCAAAAAGCCGAGCAAGCCGTTAGGTTCGTAAAAGAGCGTGGTCGTTCCCATTATCGTTTTTACCGGGAAGAGATGAATACGGCTTTCACTGATACGGCATTAATGGAAGCCCATTTGCGCCGAGCTATCGAATTTAATGAGCTGGAACTCCACTATCAGCCGCAAGTGAATTTGAAAACGGGTGAAATCGACAGCTTCGAAGCGCTGTTACGATGGAATAATCGGAAATTCGGTTTCGTTTCACCAGCCCAGTTCATTCCGCTGGCAGAAGAATCGGGTCTGATCCATTCAATCGGTGATTGGGTGTTGGAAGTTGTATGTGCACAGTTAAAGGAATGGCAAGATAAGCAGTTCCGACCTGTCCGAATTGCAGTGAATATATCTCCTAAGCAATTTCAAGTCGGAGAATTTGCTGAGAAAGCAAAACAAATCATTGAGAAGCATGGGATCCATCCATCCTCATTCGAAGTGGAGATTACTGAGTCTGCCTTGATGAATATGAAGGATACGCTTTCAACCTTGCAAAAATTGAAGCAGATCGGTGTAACGATTTCAGTCGATGACTTCGGAACTGGTTATTCTTCACTCAGTTATTTAAAGCAATATCCAATTGATATCATTAAAATTGATCGCTCGTTTATCAAAGACATAGAATTGGATGAAAAGAATGAAGCGATTGCCAAAACAATCATTAATCTAGCCCACAACCTAGGCATGCAAGTCATTGCTGAAGGCGTTGAAAAGGATTTGCAGGCGAAAATTTTAAAAGAGGCTGATTGTCATAAAGCACAAGGTTTTTTATTTAGCAAAGCAGTTCCGGCCTCGGAAATCGTGGAAAAGTATTTTGCGTAAGGTGTGAGAAGACTTTCTTTTAACGCAGGCATTTGCCTGTTAGAAGAAAGTCTTTTTTATATTGAGTAGTCGTCCGATAGAATGCTATGTTACAATTATGAGTGAATATTCATTCATAAGAAATGGGGGATTATATGTTTACGGACAAAGTGATTATTGTAACGGGTGGATCAAGCGGAATGGGGAAATATATGGCAAAGAGATTTGCCGATGAAGGCGCACAAGTCATCATCACAGGACGGGACGAAGACAGATTGGAAGATGCGCGGAAAGAAATTGGGGACCGTGCACATACTTATCAAATGGACGTTCGCAACATTGAAAACGTACAAGGCATGGTGGAGTTTGCGGAAGGAAAATTCGGGAGAATCGATGGACTTGTAAACAATGCCGCCGGAAACTTTCTAGTCCATGCGGAAGAACTTTCTCCGAATGGATGGAAATCAGTCATTGACATCGTACTGAACGGAACCTTCTATTGTACAAGTGCAGTCGGCAATTACTGGATTAAAAAAGGGCAAAAAGGGGCTATTTTGAACATGCTTGCAACATATGCATGGGATGCGGGTCCGGGAGTTGTCCATTCGGCTGCTGCAAAGGCGGGCGTCATGTCGTTGACTCGCACGCTTGCAGTGGAATGGGGACGGAAATTCGGTTTCAGGGTGAATGGAATTGCACCTGGTCCTATCGAGCGTACAGGTGGAGCGGAACGCTTATTCCAATCTGAAGATGCGGTGAAAAGAACTATCAATTCAGTTCCACTAGGACGTGTAGGCAAACCGGAAGAAATCGCCGAACTAGCCGCGTTCATCATGTCCGACAAAGCCTCCTACATGAACGGTGAAATCGTCACACTAGACGGCGGACAGTGGTTGAATCAGTATCCGTTCTAATTGCAAAAAGCCTGGCACTATTGTCAGGCTTTTTGTGTGTTGAATGACTTGATCGGATCTTCAAGCATATTGCAACCATCGATTTCCGCTTCAGGCGGACGCTTTCCGGGGGGGGCGGGCGGTGAGCCAATCGAACAGCGAAGGGTTCGATTTGCCTTAATTTCTGCGTTTTTTTGCAGAAATTAAGGCATCCGTTTTGGCCTTCCTGCTCGTAACGCTACACTTTTACTCGCAAAAACCGTTCTTCGTAACGGCTTTCGCTGATCCCCCAGGAGTCGCCGCCTTCCGCTCCAATCGAAAAACATCCCGGAAAGTTGTTTCTCTTTTTATAATCAAAAATAATATTTCTTATCGAACTAATGGTTTTCAATAAAAAAACCGATAAAAAAATATGACTGCTTTTCATATTCATTTCTAATTACTTAGCCGCACCTGTTGCTTGGAGTGCAGGCGCTCGACTCCTGCGGGAATAGCACATGCCGTTACGGAGAACGGCATCTGCGACCAAAAGCAAAGCGTTGGGAGCATGGGCCTTCTCTAGGGCGGATGCCTTAATTTCCGCAAAGATCATGGAAATACGGCAAAGCGAACCCTTCGCTGTTCGATTGGCTCAAGCCGTGCCCGCGGAAAGCGAGCGCCGGAACGGAAAGCAACAGAATATCGGTAGATCTGCACCTCTAATTCATTAAAAAAGCAAAAAAAGTAAAATACTTGACGACAGGTGGAAAAGTTCGCATGAAACGGAAATAAGTATTCTTCAGTATCATTCTCTCTAACCTGTACATCCTAATCCCAATTCATGCATAGGGAGGGTTTTATCCATATGGCTATATGGATTATTCCGTTAGGGATTGTCTTTGTTATTATCGGCGTCATCGGATGGAAAGCCGTCAGTAAATGGGATGCAATAGCTGCAACGTCGTTTGATCCGCAGGACCATAGAATAGAGGAAGCGGTGGAAGACCATCCGTTCTCATTAAACCCGATTATCTGGGTCATCGGAGTGGCGGCGATTTTTATACTGTTTGTCATTTTCTATTACTGGGCCTCTTCCATATAGGAAGAGGTTTTCTAATGGAACATTTTTCATAATTCGATGGGATGTTCACTGACTCTTATGGTATGATAGGGTTGTAGAATTGTTATGACAGCTTATGATCAGAAGGAGCGATTTTTAATGATTTCTGTAAATAACAGGGATTTTCTTCAGGTGCCGATTGCCGATTATTTGATTCCTGCTGAAAAAGTGGCATGTGTGCAGGTCGGCAACAACGCGGAACACGCCCTTCTCGTCCTGACGAAAACCGGTTATTCTGCAATACCTGTCATTGATGTAAAGAACCATCTAAGGGGACTTCTAGGGATTGGGATGATCACAGATTCCATATTGGGATTAGAACGAATCGAATATGAAAAGCTGGCAGATCTGAAAGTAGATCAAATTATGCAAACTGACATCCCAGCTATTAAAACAACTGATAAATTCCAAAAAGGGTTGGATTTACTCATTAATCACACATTCCTATGTGTCACTGAAGAAGACGGCACATTTGCGGGTATACTTACGAGAAGAGTTATGTTGAAAGAATTCAAAAAATATCTCTACATGAAGTAATTTTTCCAAGGATTTATCCTTGAATAGAAGGCTCCAATAGGGGGCCTTTTCCTATTTATCAGCTTTTTTGGTGGAAAGGGGAATGTAAATGAAAGTACATAAAAAGACCAACCGTCCGCTCGTCCTCATATCCGTAATGTTGGCGATGTTCGTTGGTGCTGTTGAGGCAACAATTGTTTCAACGGCAATGCCTGCCATTGCAGGAGAGCTTGGAGGCTTTTCGAGATATAGTTGGATTTTTTCCGCCTATTTGCTTATGAGTACTGTTACCGTTCTTATTTATGGAAAGTTAGCTGACCTGTTTGGCAGAAAACCGATATTCTTCGTAGGCTTATCTATCTTCTTATTCGGTTCAATACTATGCGGATTCGCTACATCGATGGAAATGCTCATTGTTTTCAGATTGATCCAAGGCTTGGGAGCGGGTGCTGTTATGCCGATAGCGACAACCATTGTCGGGGATATTTACTCCACTGAGGAACGCGCCAAAATCCAAGGGTATTTATCGAGTGTGTGGGGCATATCAGCAGTGTCAGGCCCGGTAATTGGAGGTTTGATTGTCCAATATTGGGATTGGAAATATGTGTTTTGGGTCAATGTACCGTTAGGTTTATTGGCAATGGTGGGAATTTACTTCTTCCTTCAAGAACCGGCTACGGAAAGAAAAGTGGCAATTGATATTAAGGGAGCCGCATTATTGACGACTTCGCTATCGATCATCCTATTTTGGCTTGTTGAAGGCGGACAATCCTTTGGAAGGTCATCGTCAACAAGCCTTCTCCTTATTATTTTAGGTGCTGGGCTCTTTACATTCTTCATATGGACCGAAAGGAAGGCGGAAGATCCGATGATGCCCTTCTCCATTTGGAAGAACCCGGTTATTCTGTATGCCAATCTTGTTTCATTGACTACGGGTGTAATTCTGATTGGTGTGTCCTCGTACCTGCCCACCTATGTAACTGGCGTCATGGAACAGTCTGCAATGATTGCAGGGTTCACATTGACCGCCATGTCGATCGGGTGGCCGATCGCATCTTCCGTCGCTGGACATTTGTTGATCAGGTTCGGCACTTTCACGGTTTCGTTTGCGGGTGGCATCTCCCTTGTGATAGGTTCACTCATGTTTGTTTGGATGACTGGCGAATCAGGTCCTTTATGGGCAGCATTTTCAAGCTTTTTCGTAGGTGTCGGAATGGGCTTGACGAGCACATCCTTCATCGTAACAATCCAAGGGGCTGTCAGCCGTGAACAAAGGGGATCTGCAACAGCGGCGAACATGTTCATGCGCAATTTCGGAAATACGGTTGGAGCGGCCATTTTTGGAGCAGTTTTGAATGGATCATTGATGTCGACGTTCCGAGGGAAAAATCTAGATTATGAAGTGAATGATATTAATCTTTTATTGACGGAAGAGTCAAGGTCGACAGTACCCAATTCAAAGATGAATATTTTACAGCAAGCGCTGGATGGGTCTCTACAATGGGTGTATGTGGCTGTGCTGATTTTTGCAGTTATTAGCCTGCTGCTCATATTGCGGATACCGAGGGGAAAGGTGGTTCTTCATGACGACAACTGAGTTGGAAATCATTAAAGCCTTGGCGGAAGAAGGCAATATGCGTAAAGCGGCTGAACGTCTTTTTCTATCTCAGCCAGCCTTGTCCCAACGCCTGCAGACGATAGAGAAAGATTGGGGAACGATGCTGTTTGTACGTTCTCAAAAAGGGTTGGAGCCGACTCCGGCGGGTGAGCTTGTGATCGCTTTCGCAAGAGAGACGATCCAAAAGAGAGAGGAAACCGCGGAGATGATCGCTTCTCTGGCGGATAAAGTGCACGGTACCCTTAAAATTGCCTGTGCTTCCATCGTCGGGCAAACATGGCTGCCACAAGTGTTAAAAGAATTTGTCAGCAAGTATCCAGATGCGAAAATTTCCCTGATGACGGGCTGGAGCTCGGAAATTGTGAAAGCACTCTATGAAGGGGAAGCTCATGTCGGGATTGTGAGAGGGCAGGTGGACTGGAAGAGTAGGAAGACCTATTTGTTCAGGGACCGCCTCTACTTGGTCGATCAAGAGATTACATCAATTAATGAATTGGTGGAAACAAAGCGGCCGTTCATTCAGTTTAAAAGTGACTCCAACTATTATATGGAAATCCAACGATGGTGGCAGCGTCATTTTTCACAGTATCCGAGAAGACAAATTACCGTCGATCAGATTGAAACATGCAAACAGTTGGCGTTAAATGGAATAGGCTATGCAATTTTGCCTTCCATTACACTGACGGGAGACGAAAAAGTGAATAAAATTCCTTTACTGAATAGCGAGGAAGAATTCGAATTGACGAGAGATACTTGGTTGATCGGCTATGATTCCACTTTTGAACTGAAACAAGTGAGTGCCTTTATGGAAGTACTTGATGCACATGCCGAAAAATTAAGAAAAGAATTGAAGTAAAAGGAACTTTCCTAATTTTGCTACGTACTAATTAGAGAAGGTATACAGAATATTGGCGGTGTCCAATTGGGGGTTGCAATATGTGGAAGAAACAGTGGGGAATCATACTCGCCATAGTAGCTTTTTGCTTATTCGTGCCGGAAATCCATGCATCCGCTGCACCTGAACTTAAAGTGAAGGTGACTGCGGGATTTGATGGAAAAGCGAAATACGGCAAAGGAGCGCCGATTACGGTCGAAGTCGAAAATAACGGTACGACCGCATTCACCGGCGATATGGTCATAGATACACAGCAGTCATATGAATCTGGAGTAGGGGAAGTTTTTCCAGTGGATATCCAGGCGGGAGAAACAAAAACCGTTACATTTATCAATCAAAAAATGTTCGATTTCAATATGTATGGAATGAATGCGAAATCTATCTTTTTTTATGAAGGTGGATGGAGAAAAGGCAAGGAGATCGACCATAAAGGAACCCAGCAGATTACAGTTGCGATGTATCACGACGATACAAAAATCATGACTGCTTTCACTGACAACATCGATCGTTTGTCCGCTTTGAAGGGGATGCGCCTAACTAACTTTCCTAGCACACAAATGATTGATGCTTCTAAAATCGCAGCGTTGAAGCTACCGGAAGAAGCGGCAGGATGGGGACCGACAGATATAATTATCGTGGACGAATATCCCATAGCAGACATGTCAGCAGTTGAGCAGGAAGCGATTCTGAACTGGGTCCGCTCGGGCGGCATCATCATTTTCGGAGGTTCAGATCATCTTGCGGCGGAGTCTGGTATCTTTGCAGAGCATTTGCCATTGACGCTAAATGGAACGAAGACAATTAGCCCGGAAGCTTTCAATGAGTGGACGTCAAGAGAGGATTTTGATAAAGAAATCACGATAGCTTCAGCTGCTTTGAATCCCGATTCGAAAGCCGTATATTCTAAGGGGTCGGACATTCTAGCCGCTTCCAAACCGCTAGGCAAAGGGCTTGTTATGCAAACGGCATTTTCTATTGGGGATGAGCCTTTCTCAAAAATGCATGGAGCTGCAGCAGTGTGGAAAAATTTACTTGATACGTCAAGTCAAGCAGTGATTGCCGGCAGCATGATGCCGTATTATAACGATCCGATGGAATCATTGCGGTGGACTATAGGGAATTCGAATGAACTATTTCCATCATTTAAAGTTTCTGCACCATTCCTATTTGGTGTGATCATCTTCTATATTATTATCATCATTCCGGTCTTATATATCGTTTTAAAGAGGAAAGACAAGCGAGAACATGCCTGGTGGATTATTCCGGCGATATCCGTTGGAGTCTCCGTTTTCATTTTCGCCTATGGGGCGCGTGATCGGATTGGGCAGGCACAACTCCAACAAACATCAATATTCGATGTTGAGCAGGACGGAAGATTGACCGGCTATTTCGTTGAGTCGATCTTGACGAACAAAGCGGACGATTTTATTTTTTCAGCACCGAAAGAAACGACAATGTCGACCTACACTCCTTACTCCATGGGGCTATTCGGACCTTCTTCAATGGGAGCCAATTCGCATAAGCGGGCAATTCTTGAGAGAAATGCTTCCGGTACGAATTTGCATCTTCGTGATATCGGCTATTGGGATGTTGCGACAGTTTACGGACAAACAACATTAGAGGAAGTCGGAAAATTCGATATTGATTTGACAGTGAAAGACAAACAGCTGACAGGTGAAATTACAAACAATTTTCCGTTTCCAGTGAACGACATTGCTATCTGGTCCGGAACGAGCAGAATAAAAATCGGTGATCTGGGTCCTGGCGAAACAATGAAGGTTAATGAAACGTTGAAGACCTCGACATTGGTTCGAAAACGTTCTTCCAACTCGATGCATATGGGGCAAATGCCTGCAACGACCGATGATCTGACAAAAATGAGAAAAGACAGTCTTATTACGTTCTCAGGTGAGTTCATGAGCAACGATCCGAAGCCCGGACTTATTGGCTATACGGATACAAAACTCGTGCCGATCGAACTCGCAAAAACAAAGGCGGCGACAGATTCGTTAACATTGCTTTCGCAGGCGTTCACACCGAAAGTCGAGTTTAGCGGAAGCTTTACAGTAGACCCTGAAATGATGACGATGAATCTCATTTCCGAGGCAAATAACATACAGGCTCATCCTGTCGGGTATGCGGCGAATACGTATTATTTTGACGAAGATACGTATATCCAAACGTGGCAAGTTCCCGAGGATCTAGTGCAAAAGGTATCCGTTTGGAAATCAATTGACATTTCGAAAATACAAAAGCAGTTATACACACTGCAAGTTTGGAATGTCAAAACACAAACGTATGATGCGCTTGAATCCGAAAGGAAATTGACATTGGATTCAATTGATGACTATATAACGGCGGATGGAAAAGTAACATTCAAGATGGAGTTTATTAATAAGCAACACGGCAATGAAGGGCAACCGCCTACTATCCAGTTGCATGGCGAGGTGAAGAAATGATTGAGATTAAAGGTTTGACGAAGAAATATGGTCAATTCACCGCCCTTGATGATTTGAATTTAACATTAGATGAAGGAACTGTCTTCGGATTTGTCGGTGCCAATGGTGCCGGTAAATCCACGACTTTCCTCATCGTTTCCACGTTGTTGCAGCCGACTTCAGGCGATGTGATGATTAACGGGGTAAGCGTGCGGGAAAAACCTGCTGACATTCGTAAACTGATCGGCTATATGCCGGACTTTTTTGGAGTGTATGATCAGTTGAAGGCTGATGAATACCTCGATTTTTATGGCGCAAGCTACGGAATTCCGGAAGAAGAAAGGAAGAAACTCATTCCGCAGTTATTGGAATTAGTGAATCTATCGCATAAAAGAGATTCATATGTCGACCTACTATCCCGGGGGATGAAGCAAAGATTATGTTTGGCCAGATGCCTCATCCACGATCCGAAAGTGCTCATTTTGGATGAACCGGCATCTGGGTTGGATCCTAGGGCACGAATTGAAATGCGCGACATTTTAAAAACGCTTAAAGGCATGGGAAAGACGATTTTGATATCTTCACATATTTTGCCTGAATTGGCGGAGATGTGTGATGAAATCGGTGTCATTGACAATGGCAAACTGATAGCCCATGGTTCTGTTGCAGACATCCAGAAAAAACTGCAAGGCGAAAAAACGATAACCGTCCGTTTAGCGTCGCAATCCGCGGAAGCTATCTCGTTTTTCGAAGAACAGCCTTTTGTCACTTCGATTGAAAAGCTCGAAGGAGATGAAGGGGTTTCCTTCATCTATAGAGGTGAGGAAGCGGAGCAGATTGATATGCTGAAACAAGCAATACTTAGTGATTTGCCGATCCTTTCCTTCAAGGAGCATGTCACGAACTTGGAAGATGTCTTTATGGAAATAACGAAAGGGGCCGACTGAAGATGAATTTTACTAATCCGGTTCTTTTTAAAGAGTTGAAGCTCAGATTCCGCTCATTCAAAGGTTTCAATGGGATCCTCTTCTTTCTGTTGGCAATGTGCATTTTTGTCTTCGGTTATATTTTTCTGACGGTCAATTTGACGGGGACTTCCTATTTCAGGCCAAGTCAAAGCTTTGTCTTATTCGCCTTCCTCTCTTACATCCAGCTAGGACTTGTATTGTTTACAGCTCCAGGATTGACGGCTGGTTCAATCAGTTCGGAAAGGGAGAAACAGACATTGCCGATTTTATTGACGACATCGCAAAGCTCTTTTCAGATCATTTCCGGTAAGATGCTTTCTTCGGTGGCTTTTCTACTGTTGCTCATCGTAGCAGGACTTCCGGTTTACAGTTTGGTCTTCTTATTTGGTGGAATATCACCAGGAGATTTCGTGAAGATCTTCCTGTTCCTCTTTGTTACATTACTTGCTATTGGCAGCATTGGCGTCATGTTTTCAACTTTGATCCGAAGGACAGTTGTCTCAATGATTGCAACATACGGTACAATGCTATTCTTGTCGGTAGTGACCGGGTTTCTATTCATTATCGTCATACAAATGAAAGCATTTAATCAGATGGGGACCCCGGTGACATCGCCATCATATCTGGGACAAATATTGGCTTCCATTAATCCAGCGGTGTTATTCGCGACATTTCTATCGCCCGAGCTGAACCGGTCGATCAGCGAAATGACGAAAATCGATTTTCCAATCTGGGCGGGCTATTTGATTTTCTACGGAATCATTACTGTAATGGCTCTTTTCATTGCTGTGAAAAAACTACGTGTTAATATGAAACGATTAAAATGATGGGGTGAGGCATATGGAAAAGAAATCAGCATTACATCGATATGTCGGAAAAGCTCTCGCATCATTGCGTATTGAGCGATCTGTCCATATGCTGCAAACAGGGCTGTTCATGACTACTTTGTTATTCACATTGTTCCTGACCGCTTCCCGATTGTTCATATTGCCTCATTATGAATGGATTGCCTTTTGGATCGCCGTCATTGCTCTAATTGCATCGCTCGTCGTACTCTTCCTAAAGAACGTCCGCCGAGAAGAGGCTGTTTGGAAGCTTGACCATTATGTACCGGATAATTTACTCGTCACCGCTTTAGATGATCGCGTTCAGCATTCAGACTTTGCGCAAGCGATTGTGAAGCGGGCGGAAAGCGCGATGGTGAGTGCTTATCCGCAATTCAAGAAACGAGATAAAAAATATGTGAATGGAAAAATGCTGACAGGTTTTCTAATTTTGCTCACATGTTCCGTCTTCTTAATCGTTTTTCCTTCCGAAGCACAACAAGAAGCGAAAGCTGTTGCCAAGGAAAAGGAAATTATCCAGGAACTGAAGAAGGAAGTAACGGATTTGATGAAGAAGGAAAAAGATCCTGAGCAGAAAAAAGAGTTAGCGGAACTTGCGGAGAAACTGAAAGAGACAAAAACGAGCGAAGAAACATTAAGAGAATTGGTTAAGAAGCAAAAGGAATTCAAGTTGAAAGAACATAGATTGACCGAAAAGAAGAATGCTTCAAAAGACGGTTTAAGTGAGTCCGAGGAAATGGAGCTCGAAGAACTTAAATCGCTTGTTGACCAACTCGCACAGCAAGCAGGAAAAGCGCAAAGTGCATTGAATAAAATCGGTAAAGCCCCTTCGTTGCCGGCTTTGGCTAGTGCCGGAAATACTCCTGCAACAAGCAATGGTCAAGTTGGTTCTAACGCCAAGCCCGGTACTGGACAGTCCCAAGGCGGCGGAGGCAGCCAAGGTCAAGGCCAGGGTCAAGGCCAAGGCGAAGGTCAGGGCGAAGGCGAAGGCCAAGGCGAAGGTCAAGGCCAAGGCGAAGGTCAGGGCGAAGGCGAAGGAGAAGGTCAAGGTCAAGGTCAGGGCCAAGGTCAAGGCCAAGGTCAAGGCCAAGGTCAGGGTCAAGGCCAAGGCCAAGGCCAAGGCCAAGGTCAAGGCCAAGGGTCAGGAGCAGGAACTGGCAAAGGGGGACGCGACCTACTTTCAATTCCGTCCGATAGAATGGGCAATTCCAATGATCCATCTATTGTAGGCGGTAAGCTCGGAGAAGGAGAATTCATCGAAGAAAATGAACGCGAAGGCCTTGTTGAAAGAGGAACATTACGGCCATATCAAGAAGTGGTCGGAAGCTATAAAGACGCCTATTTAAAAGGGTCGGATAAAATGAATCTTCCTGCCGATTTACAGCGGATCCTTTCCGATTACTTTTCATCAATCGAATGACTAATGGATGGGAGTTGTACAAATGTCGTTTTCACCAGAGCAATTTGAAGAAATGAGTACACGGCTTGCAGAAGTACGGGAAGAAATTGGGAAATTCATTGTTGGACAACACGAAGCAGTCGAATTCTCCATATATTCTATTTTAGCGGATGGGCATGCCTTGTTGGAGGGTCTGCCCGGCTTAGGAAAGACGATGCTGATCCGGACGATATCTGAAGTTTTGGATCTGTCTTTTTCCCGTATTCAATTTACACCGGATCTCATGCCGGCCGATATTACAGGGACGAGCATTTTGGAACGGAATCCGGAAGGGGTTCAACGTTTTGTTTTCAGAGAAGGACCGATTTTCAGCCAAATGGTATTGGCAGATGAGATCAACCGTGCCACGCCGAAGACCCAAAGTGCTTTACTTGAGGCGATGGGTGAAAAAACAGTTACTGTACTTGGCGAAACCCGGAAGATGTCCAGGCCATTCTTCGTCCTTGCCACGCAGAATCCGATTGAGATGGAAGGAACATATCCACTGCCTGAAGCGCAAATGGACCGATTTTTATGCAAGATTCTTCTTCCTTATCCCGCAAAGGAAGAATTGAAGGAAATCATGCTGAGGACAACCGGGCCGAAAACAGTTGCTATCAAAAAAGTGATGGATACAGAGACAATTATTTTAGCACAAGAAATGGCGAAATCGGTTGTCATCGCTGACGAAATGATGGATTATGCGGTTGATCTAGTATCGGCGACACATCATCGAACGGATTCCGAAGATGATTGGAATCAATATGTCCAATATGGAAGCGGTCCACGTGGGCTGCAATCCATTATCCGTCTGGCAAAGGCAAGGGCACTGGTGGCAGGACGTTTCCATGTATCGATTGCGGATATAAAAACAGTTGCCAAACCGGCGTTGAGACACCGTATCCTCATCAATTATGAAGGGGAAGCGGAAGGGATCGATGTTGATAAGCTTATCGATCGTTTTCTGGAGGACATTCGTCAAGGAGCGCAAGTCTGATGAGAGAGGACCTCTTCCCCGACCGATTGTCCAAACGATTAGGTGCGTTATCCATAATCTCCAGATCAAGACGGTTGGGACATCATAAAGGGACACATCGTTCCAGTAAGACGGGAACATCATTGGATTTTTCGGATTTCAGAGAATATCATCCGGGAGACGATTTGCGTCATATTGACTGGAATGTGTTCGCTCGTACGGATAAACCGTTCATCAAGCAATTTTTGGATGAACAAGAAATGCGGGTACATATATTACTCGATTCCACAAGATCGATGGGCACGGATGGAAAGTGGGATTTTGCACGTCAATTGGCAATCGGATTAGGGCATATCGCGCTAAAGAGCGGAGACACTGTTTCATTTTCCACATGGTCTACCAGCCGGAATTATTTCTTCCGGAAAAAAGGTGCATTGCATCGGGCTTCATTCTCAAAGTACGTATCGCAATTACAAGAACCTGTAGCCGAAGGAGAGTTTGCCGACCAAGTGGTGAAGCACGTCCCGAAGGCGATGACTGTCCTCTTCATAATTACTGATGGATTGGAGCAGTTGGATAAATGGGAGCGCCTGTTCAGAAGACTGCCCGGGGTTTGCAAGGACATCCGGATACTTACAGTCCATTCACCGGTGGAGGAGCTTCCCGCTTATGAAGGGGATGTACGCTTTGTTGATGTGGAAAACGGATCCGTCATTGAAGTGTCAATGAATCAGAGGATTGTCAAAGAGTATAAAGAGAAGAAAATGAAACATGAAGCAGAGCTGACGGCATTGGCGAGAAAATATGGTATCCAGATTTTGCGCACGGAAGTTTCGGAAGGCGTGATGGATAGTTTTACAAAAAAGATGAGACATGCCGGATGGTTGCGCTGAGAGGGGGCGGCTAAGTGGGGTTCGATCAAATCGGTAATTTATGGACGGCAATTTTCCCGTTGGCCGTCCTGCTATATTATTTTTTCCGAAAAAAGTACGTAACGACGACCATTTCGTCCACATTGTTTTGGGAAAGATCGATGCGGGAGACAAAGGTTTCTCCATACCTGAAGAATTTACAACGGAATGCCCTATTTTATTTGCAGATGGCAGCATTATTGCTATTGTTGTTCATCCTGCTCCGTCCCTTTTTGCCGAAGGAGACTGTCGCAGATGGCCATACGGTGTTTGTCGTTGACGCTTCCGCATCCATGGCTGCCGTAGACGGCGACCGATCTTTATTGGAAAATAGTAAAGTGAAGATGCGTGCCATTGCCGAAGAGCGTAAAGGTGAATCATTCTCCATTATTATTACGGGAAAGGAACCTTCCCTATTGCTGCGGGAAGAGACTGATCAACGTCATGTCTTGGAAGTGATTGACGAGATCGAGGTGGCTTATGAATATGAGCAGCTGGGACGATCCCTTGAATTTGTCAGATCCATCGCCCAACAAGCTGAAGCGGATGTCCATATTTTCACCGATTATCTTGACCGTTCACAATTCATGGAGAGCGAAAGTGGCATCGCGTGGACAATTCATAATAACGAAAATCCAATAGACAATATTGCCATTGAAAAATTCGGTGCCATACATACATCAGATGGGACAGAGGCCATCGTCAAGCTGTTAAATCAAACAGAGTCTAAACAGACCGGCAAGGTGTTTGTCAATGATGGGTTGACGGGCGCTAGATTGGCTGAACAGGATTTTTCCGTTGAAAAAGAGGCGGACACCCTTCTTTCATTCAAAGAGTTGCCAATGTTGCAAGCGTTCCATGTTCATATGGAAGTGGAAGACGACTATGCCGTTGATAATGATGCATTTATCGTCATCGGTAGTGAATCCTCGGAAGTGATTGTCGACAATCAATTGCATGAATTGGTCAAAAAAGCGTTTGAAGCGATTGGGCTCACCGTCAGTTCAGGGTCCTTCAATGAAATGACATCGGCAAGAGACCATTCCATGATTGTTACGAACGAGACTTCTTTTTTGGAGGAAGGGTCAGAGCCGATCTTGTTGATTGGCAGGAATGATGCAATGACAGAACCGGTTTCAGGTTCGATGGAGTCGTCCAATGATGCGTTGTTCTCAATCGCTCCGATTGATGATGTGTATGTAAGTGCGCTTTACCCTCCATTCGATGGGTTTTCGACGTTAGCTGCCATCGATGGCAAACCGTTCATTCAGCGATCACCAAGAGGCGATATTATTATCTTGACGGATATCGGTTTGACTGATTGGCCGCTGCACCCATCATTTCCGTTGTTCTTTTGGAGTTCGATGGAAATGCTCCGGTCTGGAAGTGATATTGCCGGAACGTTCAGCCCGAATGAAAGAAAAGCATTATTGACCGGAAGTGGATCGGAAGGGATAGAGGTTTTCACAATCAATGATAAGTATGTTGCAACATATCCGGCAGGTGAAAACTTTGTCGCCCCAGCAAAACCGGGAATTTATAAACTGATGGAAAGTGGGGCTGAGCGGTATTTATCCGTACAGTTAGAGCCGGATGAGAAATCGGTTGCCTTCGGGTCCAGTTATAAACTTGGTGCCGGTCCTGCAGGTGATGGAGATAGAGAAGAAGGTAAACAAATGATCGGGTGGCTATTCCTTATACCAGTCCTCCTTCTTTTAGTAATAGAGTGGGAGGTGCAGAGACGTCGTGGATATCCGAATTGAGGAGCCATTATGGCTTTTGCTGCTTGTACCGATAACTATTTACATGGCGTATGCTTGGAAGTCTTCTAATATGCGTTTCGCTCGGAAGGGGACAATCCTATATGCTTTAAGAAGCCTTGTAATCCTCTGTATCGTTTTCGCCCTAACTGTTCCTTATGTACTGTTGCCAGATGACGAGGAGCAGATCATATTCGTTGTCGATCGATCCGTTTCGGTGGAAGAGGCAGGTCAAGCTGCCGAACAATGGATTTCGGAAAGTTTGAAGGAGAGAAAAGCGAATCAATCCGTCGGTATTTATTCATTTGCAGGAACGTTTCGGACGGACAGCCGGTTAACAGCTGCTGAATTGGAAATGCCGAAGTTGGATCCGATTGATTCGAATGGTGCAACGAATATTGCAAACGCGGTTGACTTATCCGCTGCAGTGGCTAAAGCGGGCTTAGCGACGAGAATCGTTCTATTGTCCGATGGGTTGGAAACGGAAGGGGCAATCGAGGAACTGTTGCCGAAATATAAGAATAGCCATGTTCAAATCGACACGGTCGAGTTAAGGCGATCGAATGACGCGGATGCCTCCATCTCATTATTCGAGACTCCCCGAACTGCCTTTGAGGGCGAAAGGCAATTGTTGCGCGTTGAGGTTGAGTCATCCACCGAAACGATTGGCCAGTTGTTGGTCTATTTAAATGACGAAGA
Organism: Sporosarcina luteola; assembly: GCF_023715245.1. GTDB lineage: Bacteria > Bacillota > Bacilli > Bacillales_A > Planococcaceae > Sporosarcina > Sporosarcina luteola_C. The sequence continues at coordinate 2,041,906 of NZ_JAMBNV010000001.1, read as the reverse complement.
GATCATTAGTGAAACGGTAGCCCTTGATGAGGGAGCCAACCAATTTGCATTTCATCATGAAGCGAGGGGAACAGGCCTGCTTAAGTATGAGGCAAAGCTGATTGTACCTGAGGATGGACTTCTTGAAAATAATCGGATGCTTTCAGTCACAATGCTTGAGCAATCTCCAAGAGTGCTTGTCGTGGATACCGAGAGGAGCCCTTCCGTCATACCGTCGCTTCTTGACCGGAACGCGATGGATGTTGAGGTAATGGATGCTGAAATATTACCGGAATCATTGTCCGGTTATTTAGGATACAGTGCAATCATTTTTGATAATGTCCCTGGTCATCTTGTCGGGGAACATAAGATGACTGTCATCGAGCAGGCCGTTAAAAACTTCGGGACGGGATTCATGATGGTCGGAGGCGATGAAAGCTATGGGTTGGGCGGCTATTTCAAGTCGCCGATTGAACGTTTATTGCCAGTGGAAATGGAAGTGAAAGGGAAGGAACAGCTTCCGTCACTTGGGCTTGTCATTGCGATGGACCGTTCCGGCAGTATGTCAGGATCGAAAATAGTCATTGCAAGAGAAGCGGCTGCGAGGGCGGTGGAGCTGCTTCGTAATGATGATACGTTTGGCTTCACGGCGTTTGACCATGAGCTCTGGGAAGTCATCCCGGTTGGTCCATTATTAGATAAGCAAGAAGCGATGGACCAGATCTTGTCCATTCCTGCGGCCGGTGGTACAGATATTTTTCCTTCAGTTGCAAAAGCATATGAAGATTTGTCCGATCTGAAGCTTCAACGGAAGCATATCATCCTGTTGACGGATGGCCAATCATCTATGCCCCCTGATTATGAGGACATTATTGCGGAAGGCAAAAAAACGAATGTCACGTTATCGACCGTGTCAATCGGAACCGACGCTGACAGTGTGCTGCTCGAAGAATTGGCTGAACTCGGTGGAGGCCGATTTTACAACGCAGTGGATGAGTCAACGGTTCCAGCAATATTGACACGGGAAACATCCATGCTGACGAGGACGTATATCGAGGATGATCCATTCTATGTTTCGCTTAGCAACGTTCCGGAATGGACGTCGATTTTCGCGGAAGGCGTCCCGCAGATGAACGCCTATATTGCGACGACTCCTAAGGGAACTGCGACAATTGTTGCGGAAAGCCCGAAGGAGGATCCCGTCATTGCGGAATGGATGTACGGATTGGGTCGGACGGTTGCGTTCACGTCCGATTCCACAGGGAAGTGGTCCGGTGACTTGGCAAGATGGGAAGGCTATTCGGGCTTCTGGAACACCGCTGTTGCTCGATTAATGCCTTCCTATGAAGAAGTTCCCTATCTGATCACCCATGACCGAGGCGGTACGTACACGATCACCGACAGTTCACGGAAGTCAGCGTTTTTGGACGTCGTGATTGTGGATGAGCAAGGGGAAGAAGTGCCTTTCCAGTCAGAACCTCTGGCACCTGGGAAAGTGAAGGTTACGTTGGACGCTGAACCCGGCCTTGTCTTTTTCGGCATTTCTGATGATAAGGGTGGCTTATTTCAAGCGGGAGTTTCAGTCCCCTACAGTGCGGAATACAAACCATCAGAACCAAATATTGCATTGCTCGAGAAAATCGCCGACCGGACAGGCGGGGAGCACTACGAAGATCCAGCGCAAGTGTTCCGCCCACATCCGTTTAAGAGCGGAGATCGGAAACCGATTGCAGATTGGCTCATTCTGATGGCAATGATTTTGTTTTTCATTGACATTACACTGCGCCGTTTTGGAATGTTTTCCGGTTTGCTTGACCGGAAAGAGAAGTTTGAAGTGAATGAGGCTCCTCCGGTTAAACAAGAAGACCACGTGGCGGAATTATTAAAAGCGAAAAAGAAGCGTTAAAAAAACCCTTGTCTCCCATTTGGGAGCAAGGGTTCAGACAGTAGACAAAAGGGATGGAAATCGAATTGATTCCCATCCCTTTTGTCTTTTTAGATGCATTGATGCAAAAACGGTAGACTGACGCGACGTTGATTTCCGTTCCGGGCGGCTTTAGTACTATCATTCCTGCTCCCTTAGGGTCGCATAAAACATTGCTCGTAACGCTACGCTTTTACTCACAAGCGCAGCGTTGCGCCAGAAGGTCCAAGGATGCCTTAATTTCTGCAAAAAGCGCAGAAATTAAGGCAAATCGAACCCTTCGCTGTTCGATTGGCTCACCGCCCGCCCCCCGGAAAGCGTGCGCCTGGAACGGAAAGCAACGTTTCAAGAGAAATCTCCAATTATTCATCTACAGAAAAGGGGCTATCACAGAAAGTCAGTTTTCACCGACTTTCTGGACAGCCCCTTTTCGTTTATGTTCTCGTCGAAGCGAGGAGAAGTGTGTTCTTTCTGGACCAGACAGTCGCAATTCCGAAGCAGATAAGGAGGATAGCTGTGCCCAGGAAATATGGGAATGTAATATTGATATCGAAAATGGATCCGGCAAGCGCTGGGCCGATCATATTTCCAAGGCTCATATATGCATTCATCATCCCAGCTGCATACCCTTGCTCTTCACCGGCAAGCTTCGAAACGAGCGTATTAACCGCTGGCCGGAGCAGGGAAGTCGCCGTTGAGAAGATCGTTGCGACGAAGAGGATTGTCCAAAATAAATCGACGAATAGAATGGCCATCATTGAAATAGCTGCTACGACCAAATTGAAAAGAATCACACGCATTTCCCCGAATCTTTTAAACAGCGGATTGATGACGAAAGTCTGCACAATAACACCTACAAAACCTCCGACCGTAATCAATACTGCAATTTGCGAAGGGGTATAACCATACTTATGGTCGACATACAAGGAAATCGTCGATTGGAAATTCGCGAGTCCGAAGGAAAAGACGAACATGACAATCAACATGACGAAATAAGGGGTTGTTGTCGACTTTTTCAATTGTTTAAAGAGGTTTTCCTGCTTCACTACTACCTTTTCGGCTGAAACGACTGGCGCGGGATTAGGTAAAATGAAAATCGAAAGAATGGCTGCAAATATTGCAGCCCCCGCTGCAAAATAAAACGGGAAAAACAGACTGATCTTCGATAGGAAGCCACCGATCCCTGGTCCAATCATGAAGCCGAGTGACATGGAAGCTCCTAGCAATCCCATACCCCTGCCTCGCCCTTCCAATGTAGTGATATCCGCAACAAACGCCATCATCGGTGGGATGATGAACGCTGCTCCCATACCAGAAAAGAATCGGGCTGCAAATAGCATCCATAATTCAGTCGATAAACTGAAAGCAAATTGAGCTGAACCATAAATGAACAAACCAAGTATGATGATTTTCTTTCTTCCATGCCGGTCTGATAAATCTCCTGATATCGGTGAAAAGATGAATTGCGCGAATGAAAAGATTGCAATCAGGAATCCGAGCACTTTTCCGGCAACGCCGAATGTGCCTAAAAACTCAGGCATGATCGGGATAATAAGACCGATGCCCGCCATAGCTATGAACATATTAAACATCAAAATGTATAACGCCAAATTATTTGTTTGCTTCTCAACCAAAGGCAACCAGCCCCTCTATCTATTTCGTGTTATTGAAACATCTTACCATAAAAACACAATAACACTTAATGGAAAGGCCTCCTCACGTAGACGAAAAACGCCCTTAAACAATATTGCAGTTTAAGGGCGAAAAACGAATCACTTCATATCCATTTTGAATTCCAAGAAAAGCTCATTATAAACGCCTAATAATTCAAGTCCTAAATTTTTATACACTTCCAAGTGGGTTCTCGTTTCTATGTCAGGATAAAAACGTTCATCCTCGACAACTTCTGGATCCATCAAGTCAAGCGCAGATAAATTGGGGGTCGAGTAGCCGACATAATCGGCATTTTGTGCTGCAACTTCAGGATCTAACATGAAGTTGATGAACGCATGCGCTCCGTCAATGTTTTTTGCGGTTTTCGGAATGACGATATTGTCGAACCATAAATTCGATCCTTCCTCTGGAACAACATAATCGATATCCTCGTTCTCATACATCATATCAGCTGCCTGTCCCGACCATGTTAATGAGACGGCAGCTTCATTATTAATCATTAGCTGAGTGACTTCATCGCCGATGACCGCTTTTACATTCGGACTTAATGTCTTCAATTTATCAGTGGCTTCGCGAAGCTCTCCAAGGTCGGTCGAGTTTAGGGAATAGCCCAATGAGTTCAGTCCCATGCCGATTGTTTCTCTTGCACTATCGACAAGGATAACGCGTTGCTTCAAGGAAGGGTCCCATAGGTCATCCCAACTTTCGAACGTTTGCCCCTCGAGTAACGTTGGATTGTAAGCAATTCCTACTGTCCCCCAGAAGTAGGGGACCGAGAACTGATTGCCCGGATCGAAAGGGAGATCCAGGAAATATGGATCGATATGTTTAATATTCGGGATTTTACTGTAGTCGACCGGCAGCAGAAGATTCTTTTCCTTCATCATCTCAATCATATATTCAGATGGAACGGAAATATCGTATGCCGTACCGCCCTGTTCAATTTTGCTCATCATCCCTTCATTCGAATCGAATGTTTCATAAATGACTTTTATGCCTGTTTCTTCTTCGAATTGCTTGATAAGATCCGGGTCGATATATTCTCCCCAATTATAAACAGTTATGGTGCCTGTGCCCGATTTGCTCCCTTTGTTCAACTCGGCATTGATGAATAGCAATATGCCGGCCACGAGGAGAATCAGGATGGCAGATTGGATAATGGACTTCATTTCTTCACCCCCGCGAGAGGCATCTTCGTTTTGCGGCTAATTGCATAGTAACCGATCACTAATGCGACTGTGACGATAAAGATGAGTCCTGATAGGGCATTAATCGTCAAACTGATGCCTGTTCTTGCCATTGAGTAAATTTCAACCGACAATGTTGAGAACCCATTTCCAGTTACAAAGAACGTTACAGCAAAGTCATCAAGCGAGTACGTCAAAGCGAGGAAGAATCCAGCAAAGATCCCTGGTTTTATGAATGGCAGGATGACCCGTGTCATAACATCTTTCCTAGAAGCGCCAAGATCGAGTGCTGCGTCTATCAATGAAGTGTTCATCTCTGATAACTTCGGCAATACCATTATGACAACAATCGGAATGCTGAAGGCGATATGGGAAATCAATACAGAAGCAAATCCAAGCTTAACACCTATCATCGTAAATAGAATCAAGAATGATGCGCCGATAATGACATCAGGGCTGACCATTAAAATATTATTCAAGGACAGCACTGCATTCCTCATTTTTTTATTGCGCATGAAATAAATTGCCAATGCTCCGATCACGCCGATTGTCGTCGATAATAACGCGGAAAGCAGGGCAATGATGATTGTATTGAGGACGATGATAATCAACCGTTTATCCTCAAATACTGCTGCATAATGCTCCCATGTGAATTCTTCGAAATTGGACATGCCACCGCCCGAGTTGAATGAATAGAAAATCAGATAAAAGATCGGGGCATACAGGATAATGAATACAATCGCTAAATACAGTTTAGGAAGCTTACCTAGCCTTTCCATGGTCTGATGCCCCCTTTTCTTTGCCTTTCGTGACAAGCATGATGATGAACATGAAGACGATTAGGAAGACGGCGATTGTCGAGCCCATTCCCCAGTTCTGCGTCACTAGAAATTGCTGTTCAATGGCTGTTCCTAGCGTGATGATTTTATTTCCAGCGATGAGTCTTGTGATCATGAATAGTGACAAGGCAGGAATGAAGACGACTTGGATGCCTGATTTCACTCCGTTCGTCGTTAATGGCCATATGACTCTTCTGAAAGTCGTCCAAGAGTTAGCGCCCAGATCGCGTGATGCATCTATCAATGCCGGATTCAATTTATCGAGAGCATTGAATATCGGTAAAATCATGAACGGAATAAATATATAGACCGAGACGAATACGAAACTGAAGTCGGTGAACAGAATTTGCTGCTTGCCGATGCTGACAGCTTCCAATAATGCATTTAACGGTCCGTATAGACCCATCAACCCGATGAAGGCATATGTCTTCAGCAACAGGTTGATCCACGAAGGGATGATGATGAGCAAAAGCCAGAGCTGCTTATGCTTCGTTTTTGTTATCAAATACGCCGTCGGATAGGCGATCAGCAATGAAAAGAGTGTAATAAGGAATGCATACCAAAATGAGCTGATTGTAAGTTTTAGATAGACGGACGTGAAAAAGTCACGGTAATTCGTCAGCGTGAAGTTGCCTGCCAAGTCGAAGAATGAATAATAGACGATCAATGCAATCGGAGCCAGGACGAACAACAAGATCCACGCTGTATAAGGGATCGAGTAGATTGGACGTAGGCGGGACTTATTCATCGGCATTCGCTCCGTAGGATTCAAGACGGGCATCGTAATCTTCCTCTGATTCATTCAATCGCATGACGTGGATGTCTTCGGGGTCGAAATCAAGACCGATTTTCTCCCCGACTTCCGCTTTCTTCGTGGAATGAACTAGCCATTCATTGCCGTCTTGATCGTATGTCGAAAGTTCATAATGCACTCCTCGGAACAATTGTGTATCTACTGTCACATTCAATTTCCCTTTATCGACAGTCGTGATTTCCAAATCTTCCGGGCGGAGGACGATGTCGACTTTTTCATTTGGCTGAAGCCCAGCATCCGCACAGTTGAATCGTTTTCCTGTAAATTCGACGACGTAATCCTCAATCATCATCCCCGAAACAATATTCGATTCACCAATGAAGTCTGCGACGAAGCGGTTGATCGGTTCATCATAGATGTCGAGAGGGGTGCCGGATTGTTGAATAGCTCCCATATTCATGACGAAAATTTCGTCGGACATGGCGAGCGCTTCCTCTTGATCGTGCGTGACGAAGACGAATGTCTTGCCAAGGCGCTGCTGCAACTCCCTTAGTTCGTATTGCATTTCAGATCGCAGCTTCAAATCCAGAGCGGATAATGGTTCATCGAGCAAAATCACTTCAGGATCATTGACGATGGCGCGTGCAATCGCAACCCTCTGCCGTTGCCCACCGGACATTTCAGTAATTTCCCGGTTTTCGTAGCCTGCCAAGTTGACGAATTTCAATGCTTCTTTGACCCTCGTATCGATTTCGTCCTTTTTCACTTTTTTGATGCGTAAACCGAATGCAATATTCTCATACACATTCAAGTGGGGGAATAGGGCATAATCTTGGAATACTGTATTAACTTGACGTTCATTTGCTGGGACATTGTTGATCTTTTTTCCATTAAAGTGAATTGAGCCTTCTGTCGGCTCGATAAATCCTGCTATCAATCGAAGGATTGTCGTCTTTCCGCAACCGGAAGGACCTAATAGCGTATAAAATTTTCCGCGTTCCAATTCAAATGAGACATTATCCAATACGGTCGTTCCGTCGCCGTATTTCTTCACGACATTCTCAAAACGGATAATCGGCTGATTTGTCATTTTGGTGTTTCCCCCTTCATAAATAAGATTCTGTCGCTACTAGGAGCAATTCGCTCGGGCCATCGTTGGCATTCGAGATTCGATGATATTCAGTCGCCTCATAATAGACCGAATCCCCCTTTAAAGCTGTGAAAGTCCTACTTCCGAGCTCGATTTCCACTTTACCCGAAAGGACATGGATGAATGTTTCGGCAAGTGAGGGCTCAAATCTTTTGAATTCTCCATTCCTTGAGAACGTAATATAGATCGGTTCCATTTCATTTTCATTTGAACGTGGAACGAGCCAGCGGATGCTATACTTTAATTCATCATTGACGTAAGTGGTTTGATCGGCTGGCGAGAAGACGACTTTCATGTTTTTCTTCGGTTCATCAAAAAATTCCTTCGGTGTTGTGCCTAGCACTTCTAAAAGGGAAAATAGCGTTTCGATGGAAGGGGAAGTGAGTTCACGCTCCAATTGAGAGATGTATCCTTTCGTTAGGTCGGTTCTCTCTCCGAGTTCCTCCTGGGTCAGCCCTTTTTTTAAACGAAGACTTTTGATTTTACTCCCGATATGCATGGTCGTCAATTCCTTCCTAGAATCATGGAGTTTAGTATTACTGTACTTTCTGTTTACTAGAAACCTACTTCATTATACAAAATACTAGTTGGAAATCAAGATGTTTAGTAAAAATGCCGGAATCCATTTTTAGGATTCCGGCATGGAGCTGTATCTATTGGTCAAGCATGTCAAGCTTATTCCGGCGTCGCCTTCGCAAATACATTCTGCCGAAAGTGGATATGATTAAATAGGCCGACAATCCGATACCCGTGACGGCTGTGATCAAAGATATCCATTCGAAGACTGTGTAGGAGGGATACTCTTTCCAGCCAGAGGGTGCCTCCCAGTCAGGAATGACAAGGTTCATGCCATAAATTCCAGATATGACTGTAAATATCGTCAACACGAATAGAAGCATATTTAATCGGCCGGCTTGGCTATTTTCCTGGCTCTTATATAATTCTTGCAAAGTTTTGTTCACTTCATTAAAAAGTGGATCAATGAGAAAGGTTGACCTGAACAGCTCCGCCAATTCCTTGCCTTCTGAACGGGTGCTGATTTCTTTGAAATAATATGACGATGAAAAAACACTGATCAGTTGGATGAGTGACCTGACGTAATACTCGTCCTTCTTCCAATCGATTTCACTGTATTCAAATGAGACACGCAATAACATGATTTTATAGAAATAATGAAGTAGCAAATTATAATAATGTGTCCCCATATATTGGGAAAGTTCATTTGTCAATTCGTCTGCTGGGCGATTGGATACGACGGAGTAGCCATGCTCAGTCGCAATCATATACAAATGTGGCGCCCAACGGTCATGCAACGAAAGCGACAAGGAGCGTCTGATATAGTCGGGATTCGTTGATGAAATGAAAGGGGCTCCTTCTGGGGTCCTGCCATTCAAGTTGCCTATTCGGTACAGTTGCTCCTCTGAGATGGATACTCCTGTTTCCGCGATGAGGAAAGATGAAACAAACATCCTTTCATCCTCAAAATAAGGAAGTGATCCAAAATGGCCTTTCAATTTCTTTTCGTGCAATACGGCTTTTTCCATGAAAGGACATAAATATCCGAATATGTAATCGCGGATGGAAAAAGATTGGCCTGTTTCAGGGATAATGATCATTGCACCCTTGCTTTCCTTTAAGTTCTGTTCAACTGCTCGGAAATGTTGGATGAAATCAAGAACATCGCTTAAGTCCGCGGGTATATCCTGCATGTTAACACGCAACGCAAGGAACGCGATTCCAAAAGGCCCGAGAATGATATCGATGCTCCTTATGTGAAAATCATGGCGTTCATCTCTTACCTGCATGACATGGTCTTTTTGGATAATTGCAGTGTACCGATGGAACCCTTTTTTTTCATGCGATCCTGGGAAGAGTTTATGTTCAATATACGGATAGAAGTATTGTTCGAGCTCTTTGCCTGTAACATCAATTCCATAACCGTACGGGGCGGTTTTATTGACGGCTTCCTCATTTATATGAAAATAATTATATCCATTCGATTTCAAGCTATCGATTGTTTCCTGTCTTTTCATCTGATCAAATCCAAATGGTAGAAGGAATGTCATATGGGAGCGAATCATATTCAGTTTTTCCACATTCTGTTGTATTGGCATCACATTGCCTACCTTTGTTCATTTTATATTGATGAGTCACCTACTTTACCTTTTCCTTAGTCAATGCACGACTAAACATTTCATTCCGATTTCGACTCTTTCGGCATAGAATAAGCATTGAGATTATTTATCCGGAGGAGATACATTATGAAATTGCGTGAGCAGATGCCTGAATTGTATGGTGCAACGACTTGGCTGAATGGGCGAGTTGAAAAAGAGGACCTCATTGGCGAAAAACCGACAATCATCCATTTTTGGTCTATCAGCTGCCGTGTATGCAAGGACGAGATGCCATACCTGAATAATTTCCGAAACCAATATAAAGATCGATTGAATATCATCGCTGTGCATATGCCGCGATCGGAAGAGGATAGGAACTTACAGCAAATCAAAAAAGTTGCAGCGCAGCACGGTATGACTCAATCAATTTTTGTGGATGATAACTTAAAATTGACCGAAGCGTTCGGCAATCAATTTGTCCCTGCATATTATGTTTTTGATAAAGAAGGTCGTCTGCGCCATTTCCAAACAGATAGAAGTGGTATGAACATGCTCAAAAAACGTATCAATCGGTTATTGAATGAAATGAGGAGATGAGGCGGCCGACAGTAGGGTCGTCTTTTCTTTTTCCTGTGAAAATTATGTGATACACTAATTTCATCCATGAATCGGATTGGAGCGGAAACTTATGAAAAAGGAATTTGTCGTCATTGGACTAGGACGATTTGGGGGAAGCATCGTTAATGAGTTAGTGGAATTGGACGCAGACGTTATGGCGATCGATATTTCGCCTGATCGGGTCGATGAATTTGCCCAGATTGCGACAACTGCAGTGGCGGCCGATACGACTGATGAATCTGCACTTCGGTCACTCGGGATCCGGAATTTTGAGCATGTCGTCGTAGCGATCGGAGAAAATATTCAAGCGAGCATTTTGACGACGCTGATCCTGAAAGAGATTGGTGTCAAAAGGATTACCGTAAAAGCGCAGAATGATTACCACGCAAAAGTTCTTCGGAAAATCGGCGCGGATCAAGTCGTACACCCGGAACGGGACATGGGGAAGCGGATTGCGAACAATTTGGTTTCCAATAATATTTTGGATTACTTGGAGCTGTCCGATGAATATTCGATTGCGGAAATTCGGGCAAATGAGAAACTGGCTGGTTTTACGCTGATCGATCTCGATATCCGTGCAAAATACGGCGTTAACATTGTTGCGATTAAGCGCGATGCGCAAATATTAGTATCGCCGCAAGCAATTGAAGAAATCCAATTGAATGACATTTTGATTGTTATCGGATCTGATTTGGATATTCATAGATTTGAGAAGAAGGCCCTTCATTGATGAAGGGGCTTTTTTGCGAAATTAAACCGGATTTACGCTCCAGGTGGACGCTTTCCGGGGTGCGGGCGGTGAGCCTCCTCGGCGCAAACGCCTGCGGGGTCTCACCTGTCCCGCTAATCCCCCAGGAGTCGCCACCATCCGCTTCAATCCTAATAAAGTATAAACACAAATAATAAATGCCCTTATGTCGTGTTGAGACATAAGGGCATTTAATTACATTATCACACTTCCATGACAACCGGGAGAACCATCGGTCTGCGTTTTGTCTGATCATATAAGTAAGGTGATAGTATATCAATGATATCGCTTTTCAATGAACCTGACTCTGCAGAAGAGTTTGCGAGTTTCTTGTTCAATTCCTTTGAAAGGAGATGTTGCGCTTCGCTGATCATCATTCCGGATTCTCTCATATACACAAATCCGCGTGAAATGATATCAGGTCCCGAAACGACTTTGTTTCGCTTTTTGTCGACAGTCGCTACAACGATAACCAAGCCGTCTTCCGACAGGATTTTACGGTCTCGCAATACGACGCTTCCGATATCACCGATGCCGCTGCCGTCGATGTACACGTCTCCTGAAGGGACTTTCCCGGCAATTCGTGCTGTATCTTCCGTCAATGCGAGCACATCACCGTTGCTCATGATGAAGACGTTGTCCGGTTCGACGTCGCAACCGACGGCAAGTTCTTTATGCATCTTCAACATGCGGTATTCTCCGTGGATCGGCATGAAATATTTTGGTTTGATCAAGCGGAGCATCAGTTTCTGCTCTTCTTGTGAGCCGTGGCCCGATGTATGGATGTTATTCAGTGCGCCGTGAATGACTTCTGCGCCCGCACGGAACAAAGCATTAATCGTTTTATTGACACTCAACGTATTACCAGGAATCGGCGAGGACGAAAAGATGACCGTATCGCCTGGTTGGATCTGCACTTGACGGTGTGTTCCGTTTGCAATACGGGATAGTGCAGCCATTGGTTCTCCTTGGCTCCCTGTACAAAGGATCATCACTTCGCTGGCAGGAAGCCGATTAAGCGACTGGGTGTCAACGAATAATTCTTTTGGTGCATTGATATACCCGAGTTCCCGTCCGATTGTGATTGCATTGTCCATGCTTCGGCCGAATACGGCGATTTTCCTGCCATAACGTTCAGCTGCTTCAATTACTTGCTGCAGTCGGTGAATATTGGAGGCGAAAGTTGCAAAGATGATTCTTCCGTCAACTTTCCGGAAGATTTCATTCAAGCTATCGCCGACCTTCCTTTCTGACATCGTGAAGTTTGGCACTTCGGCATTCGTACTGTCGGATAGGAGACAGAGAACACCATCGCTTCCGAACTTCGCCATTTTTGCAAGGTTTGCAGGTTCCCCGACAGGTGTGAAGTCGAATTTAAAATCACCTGTATGGACGATGTTGCCTGAAGGTGTTTTGACGACGACTCCGAATGCGTCCGGAATACTATGGGTTGTCCTGAAGAAGGAGACGGATGTCTTCCTGAATTTGAATACGTCATCTTCCTTGAACTCAATCATCTTCGTCGTTCTGAGAAGGCCGTGTTCCTCAAGCTTGTTACGGAGTAGTCCTAGAGCCAATTTACTGCCGTAGACGGGAATGTTGATTTTGCGCAGCAAATAGGGAATCCCACCGATATGGTCTTCGTGACCGTGCGTAATGAAAAGACCTTTAATTTTTTCGATATTCCGTTCCAAATAAGTATAGTCCGGAATTACGTAGTCGATTCCAAGTAAATCGTCCTCAGGAAATTTGATGCCTGCATCGATGAGGATGAGTTCGTCCTGAAATTGCACACAATATGTGTTTTTGCCGATTTCTCCAAGTCCGCCAAGGGCGAAAACGGCAGTTTCATTATTCTTTATTAGTTTCATAATTCTCAGACCTGCTCTAGCTCAAAATGAGGGGATGATTGCTCATATTTGAGATGTTGGCCTTCCAGTAGCTGAATCAGTTCAATATTGTAATCCCGGTTCTTTAACTTTTCGCGGACGGATCTTTCAGAATCGGCTTCAATATACAGTTGTTTTGTGTTTTCACGAATTGGTACTTGTGTTGCTTTTTCTTGATAATAGACTTTGTAAATCATGATAAACTCTCCTTTTTACGTTCGTTTGAATCTTTCTCTTCATCTTAGCATGTCAGTTGTTTAAAATAAACTATGATGACCTTCTTCGACCTTCTTCATCTAATATGTAACAGCAAATCATATGTAAAGAAAAGCCCGCCAATTGGGTTGGCGGGCGTATGTCTATGCGATCGTCTTTTTGCCGAGTATGCCATTGAGCCGTTTTAACCATTTACGTTTGAGGCGCTTGTACATGGGCATATCACTCCTTAAGGTCATTATACAGGAGTTCGAAATTTCTGTCAAGTTTTGAATTATTCCCTTTCAAAAGGAGTGGCGTCCGGGATTACTCTGAATGGGGCCGAAGGATCGATATGATCGTAGAACATGACGCCATTCAAATGATCCAGTTCGTGTTGGAAGGCAATGGAGGGAAGTCCTTTAAGCCTCATTTTGAATTCCTTGCCTTCCGGATCGAATGCTTTCACAGTTATCCTCGCATACCTAGGAACGAAACCGGCTACATCACGGTCCACAGAAAGACAGCCTTCACCAGATGTCAAATAAGTTCTTTCTACTGAATGGCTGACGATTTTAGGATTGACAGCGACTATACTGAGCGGTTTCTTTCCATCCTCTTCAATATGCAAAGCGAAGATCCTTTTTGAGGCATTCACTTGCGGAGCTGCAAGGCCAATGCCTGGACGCAGGCCATATCGTTCACAAATTTCATCATCTTGACTATTTATCACATATTCGAGTAAATCATTACAAAGCTTTTTTTCATCCGCCGCCAAAGGGAATGTCACTTCCTCGGCTACTTTACGGAGTGCCGGATGGCCTTCGCGAATAATATCTTCCATTAAAATCATTACGTATTCTTCCTTTCAATAAACCATGCTGTACACCTATTATAAGCCAACGGGGAAAATAGGGTAAAGGTTTTTGTGCAAGCTTGAAAAGCTTTATGGATACAGTTATAGTGAAACTCAGATTGGAGGAAATTCAATGAATAAAAAACTTGTAAGCTTAGTTGCTATGGGCATATTAGCATTATCCGGCTGCAGTATCGGGCAGTCGACGGAAAAGCAACTTTCTGAAGCTTTGACGAAAATGAATGAGTCTGAAACTGAATATCGTGACACGCAGAGTAAATTAACCGAACTAGAAAAAACTGAACAGAAGACTTTTACCGAAACGATGGAGTTGACGAAAGAAGACGTAGACAAACTGCGTTCCAAAATCGATGAATTGGACAAACTGTTAGATGAGAGACTTACCCATTTAGATAAAGAGGAAATTGCTATAAAAAAAGCAGAAGAATTTGTCGGTGAACTTGACACAATTGCAGAGAATGCATCCGATTCCGAGAGGGGTCAAATTTTGGAATTGAAAGAAGCAGCGTTGAAGCGATATGCTCTTCATTCCACTTTTATCGAAGAGTATAGAAAGCTTGCTTCCATTCAAAGAGAATTTTACGGAATGCTATCTTCTGAAGATGTTAAACTGGAAGACTTGAAACAGAAGGTGGAAGAAGTGAACGGACAAAATGGTATCGTTCAAACCGCAATAGCTGAGTTCAATGAAGCGACGAAAGAAGTTAATTCACTAAAAGAAGATGTGTTTTCAAGTTTAGAACAAGAAGAATAAAGGAAATGGGTAAAGTGGAGGCATTGCGACTCCACTTTTTCTTTTCGTTAATCTTTTTCGTTAATCTATTATAATACAGATGATATATTGTAGTAGTACAGTATTGGTAATTGCTATAATTCGGAATACGCAATCTTTCCGTAACGCTAAGAACAACAGTGATTGACCTACTAGTCCTCTTTAAGTATACTGATTAGTGAAGACGGTTGTATCATTATTAGAAACACTTAAAAATAATACAGATATAAAGGAGAGGTGCCGCATGGCTGCAAAACAAGCAAAGCAGTTCGACCCGGTGAAAACGCTTCATTCGATTGAAGAACAGTTTGAAATGTTCCAGATCTTGAACGAAGAAGGCGAGATTGTGAATAAAGACGCGGATCCGAATTTGTCTGATGACCAATTGACAGAATTGATGACGCGGATGGTTTATACAAGAATTTTGGATCAGCGTTCTATTTCATTGAACCGCCAAGGAAGGCTTGGATTCTATGCACCGACAGCAGGTCAGGAAGCATCACAACTCGCATCCCACTTTGCGCTTGAAAAGGAAGATTTCATCTTGCCGGGTTATCGCGATGTCCCGCAACTCATATTCCACGGTTTACCATTACATATGGCGTTCTTATGGTCCCGAGGACATTATTTAGGAAGCGCGTTTCCTGAAGGGTTAAATGTGTTATTTCCGCAAATCATTATCGGCGCACAATATATTCAAGCTGCAGGTGTCGCTCTCGGCTTCCAAAAACGTGGAATTAAAGCAGTGGCAATGACGTATACGGGTGACGGCGGTACTTCACAAGGTGATTTCTATGAAGGGATCAACTTTGCAGGAGCATATCGTTCGCCTGCGATTTTCGTTATTCAAAACAACCAATATGCGATTTCCACTCCTCGTGAACTGCAGACAGCTGCGAAAACGCTTGCTCAAAAAGGTATTGCGGCTGGGATTCCGAGCATTCTTGTTGATGGAATGGATGCGCTTGCTGTATACGCTGCAACGCGCGATGCAAGGGAACGTGCCGTTAATGGAGAAGGCCCAACACTGATTGAAACAATGTGCTACCGCTACGGTCCACATACGATGGCAGGAGATGATCCTACCCGTTACCGTACATCTGACACAGATACCGAATGGGAAAAACGTGATCCTCTCATCCGATTCCGTAAATACCTTGAAGGTAAAGGCATTTGGAATGAAGAGAAGGAAAACGAAGTAATCGAACGTGCGAAAGAGGATATTAAAGAAGCCATTAAAAAGGCGGATGCTGCACCAAAACAAAAAGTGACCGATTTTATGAAAATAATGTACAAAGGCGATATGCCATCCAATTTGCAAGAGCAATTTGAACTGTATACAGAGAAGGAGTCGAAGTAACCGATGGCACAAATGACGATGATTCAAGCGATTACCGATGCAATGCGTTCGGAGCTTAAAAATGATGAAAACGTCCTCGTCTTCGGTGAAGACGTTGGGGTGAACGGCGGTGTTTTCCGCGCAACTGAAGGGTTGCAAAAAGAATTTGGTGAGGAGCGTGTATTTGACACGCCGCTTGCTGAATCAGGGATTGGCGGACTCGCGGTTGGGTTGACACTAACTGGCTTCCGTCCGGTCATGGAAATCCAGTTTTTCGGATTCCTCTTTGAAGTGATTGACTCTGTCAGCGGCCAATTGGCTCGTCAATCTTTCCGTACTGGCGGAAGATACAACGCGCCTGTAACAATCCGTTCCCCATTTGGCGGCGGCGTTGCAACTCCTGAAATGCATGCTGATAGCCTTGAAGGGATCGTTGCATCCCAACCAGGTCTGACAGTAGTCATCCCATCAACGCCCTATGATGCAAAAGGTCTTTTGATCTCTGCAATCCGCGATGAGAACCCGGTCGTGTTCCTAGAGCATATGAAGCTTTACCGTTCATTCAGGCAGGAAGTTCCTGAAGAAGAATACACGATTCCGTTAGGAAAAGCAGATGTGAAGCGCGAAGGTACGGACCTTTCAATTATTACGTACGGCGCAATGGTCCATGAAAGCCTGAAAGCTGCGGAAGCGCTTGAAAAAGAAGGCTATTCCGTAGAAGTGGTCGACTTGCGTACGATTCAGCCATTGGACATCGAAACGATCATCGCTTCTGTTGAAAAGACAAACCGCGCGATCGTTGTCCAAGAGGCACAAAAACAAGCAGGAATTGCAGCGAATGTTGTTTCTGAAATTACGGAACGTGCAATCTTGAGCCTGGAAGCACCAGTTTTGCGTGTAACAGCACCTGATACGGTCTATCCTTTTGCTCAAGGTGAGAACGCTTGGTTGCCGGACGCGAAAGATATTATTGAAACAGCTAAGAAAGTATTGACATTCTGATTCGGAGTTTGGCTCTGATACTAAGAAAGGGTGAATCTTGTGGCATATGAATTCCGTTTACCTGATATCGGGGAAGGAATACACGAGGGTGAAGTCGTAAAATGGTTTGTCGCGAAAGGCGATAAAATCAATGAAGATGACACGCTTCTTGAAATCCAGAACGATAAAGCAGTTGTAGAAATACCATCCCCTGTAACGGGTACAGTAGAAGATATTCTTGTCGGAGAAGGTAAAGTCGCTGTCGTTGGTGACGTCTTAATCCGTTTTGACGCTCCCGGATATGAAAGCCATAGCGCAGCGGAAGAAGGCACAGAAGAGACTGAAGCCCAAGTCCAGGCAACAGCTGAGGCAGGGCAAGAAATCGACAAAGAAGAACAGCAGAAGGATCAGCCTGAACTGAAACAAGCTGCTGCACCTGCAGCAAAAGGGCAAACAGGCGATGTGCCCTCACGTCGTGTTATTGCCATGCCATCTGTCCGTAAGTTCGCTCGTGAACAGGAAGTTGATATCCGTCAAGTGCAAGGGACAGGTAAAAATGGCCGTGTCTTGAAAGAGGACATTGAAGCATTCTTAAACGGCGGTCAACAGAAGGCTTCTCAAGTTGCCGAAGAGGCTCAATCAGCCGTAGTCGAGCAAACGAAAGAAAAAGAAGCGAAACCTGTAGCGCCTATCGCATTGGAAGGCGACTTCCCTGAAACACGTGAAAAAATGTCTGGAATCCGGAAGGCAATTGCCAAGGCGATGGTCAATTCCAAGCATACGGCACCTCATGTGACGCTGTTGGATGAGATCGATGTGACGGAACTTGTTGCGCATCGCAAGAAATTCAAGGAAATCGCTGCTGAAAAAGATATTAAGCTCACATACCTTCCATATGTTGTGAAGGCACTCGTATCTACATTGCGTGAATTCCCTCAATTGAACACATCTCTCGATGATGAAAAAGAGGAAATCGTCCAAAAGCATTACTATAATATCGGTATTGCCGCAGATACGGACCGTGGATTGCTTGTTCCGGTCATCAAGCACGCAGATCGCAAATCAGTTTTTGCGATCTCAGAGGAGATCAGCCAACTCGCTGAAAAAGCACGGGATGGCAAATTAAGTCCCGCTGAAATGAAGGGCGCATCTTGTTCGATCACAAACATCGGCTCGGCAGGTGGACAATGGTTCACGCCGATCATCAACCATCCGGAAGTTGCAATTCTCGGAATCGGGCGCATTTCTGAAAAGCCGATAGTAAAAAATGGTGAAATTGTTGCCGCACCTATGTTAGCATTATCTTTGGTATTCGATCATCGGGTGATTGATGGTGTTACAGGACAGCAGGCTCTGAACCACATTAAGAAATTGCTCGGTAATCCAGAACTTTTATTAATGGAGGCGTAAGCATATGGTAGTAGGAGACTTTCCAATCGAAGTGGATACACTTGTTGTAGGATCCGGCCCCGGAGGATATGTTGCGGCAATCCGCGCAGCTCAGTTAGGACAGAAAGTTACAATCGTCGAGAAAGGAAATCTCGGCGGAGTTTGTCTCAACGTAGGTTGCATTCCTTCGAAAGCCCTTATTTCAGTAGGGCATCGTTACGCATCCGCAAAAGATTCCGATGATATGGGAATTACAGCGACCGATGTAAAGCTTGACTTCTCAAAAGCGCAAGCATTCAAAGACGGCGTCGTCAAGAAATTGACAGGCGGCGTTGAAGGATTGCTAAAAGGGAACAAAGTGGATATCGTCAAAGGCGAAGCGTACTTCGTTGATGCGAACACGGCAAAAGTGATGGATGAGACATCATCACAGACGTATAAGTTTAAAAATGCGATTATCGCGACTGGTTCACGTCCGGTTGAAATTCCTTCATTCAAGTATTCGAAACGTGTAATCAATTCCACGGGTGCACTCAATCTGGAAGAAGTTCCTGGGCATCTTGTTGTCATTGGTGGCGGTTATATCGGTACGGAACTTGGTTCAGCCTATGCAAACCTCGGTTCCAAAGTGACGATTATCGAAGGGGCCGATGACATCCTTGCCGGCTTCGAAAAACAAATGACGCAAATCGTTAAAAAAGGCCTAAAGAAAAAAGGCGTAGAAATCGTTGTGAAGGCATCTGCTAAAGGTGTTGAAGAATCTGACACAGGCGTTGTTGTTACGTACGAAGCAAAAGGTGAAGAGAAAAAAGTCGAAGCGGACTTTGTTCTTGTAACTGTCGGTCGCCGTCCAAACACTGATGAAATCGGTCTTGAAGAAATGGGCGTCAAATTCCTTGAACGCGGACTGATTGATGTTGATAAACAATGCCGTACTAGCATTCCAAACATCTATGCAATCGGTGATATCGTCTCCGGAGCACAACTTGCGCATAAAGCTTCTTATGAAGCGAAAGTTGCCGCGGAAGCAATTTCTGGCGAGAAATCCGAGATCGACTATATGGCAATCCCTGCTGTCTGCTTCACAGACCCTGAGCTTGCTACAGTCGGTTTGAATGAACAACAAGCAAAAGAAGAAGGTTATGAAGTTGTTGCGGGCAAATTCCCGTTTGCTGCAAATGGCCGGGCGCTTGCGCTTAACGCAACTGATGGATTCGTTAAACTTGTATCACGCAAAGAAGACGGTCTTCTACTAGGCGCGCAAATCGTCGGTGAAAATGCATCCGACATGATCGCGGAGCTTGGTCTTGCAATCGAGGCTGGAATGACGTTGGAAGACATTGCAATGACTATCCACGCACACCCGACACTCGGTGAGATTTCCATGGAAGCTGCTGAAGTAGCACTTGGAAAACCGATTCATATGATCACTAAATAAGTATAGATAGAATGATAGCGTCTGAAGGTATGATAAGCCTTTCAGACGCTTTTCCCATTCTTGCTACATCACTTCGTTTGAAGGCGTCTTCCAAATCGTGATAGGATGAAAACAATCACTTGGATACTTAGGGATAGGAGAGGATACGATGAAGAAAGGCTTGCTATACATATCGCTTCTCTCCATGTTGTTATTGGCAGCGTGCAACGAAGAAGCAACAAAGGAAAACAAGGATAATGATGAACAATCAGCTCTAGTGGAGGAGAATGCAGAACAGTTCGAATCAGATGAAGAACAACAGAAAATAGATGTAGATGGCGAATCACAAGGGCAAGATGAACCGGTTGAGCAAATTCCACAATACGAACTGAATCCGAAAACATTCTCCATTCAGCCTATCGGAGATGCGAATCCGAAAGTTGTACTCCTGACAATCGATGATGCACCTGACAAAAGGGCGCTGGACATGGCGAAAACATTAAAAAAACTAGACGCTCCCGCCATCTTCTTTGTCAATGGCCACTTTATTGCAACGGATGAAAAGAAAGCGATCCTAAAAGAAATTCATGATATGGGATTCACGATTGGGAATCATACGCAGACACATGCGAATTTGAAAACGTTGTCTGAGGAAGAACAACGGGAAGAGATCATTTCTGTCAATGACCTAGTAGAAGAAATTACCGGTGAACGCCCGCGGTTTTTCCGAGCTCCGTTCGGCGCGAATACTGACTTCAGCAAGGCTTTTGCTTTAAATGAAGGGATGCAAGTAATGAACTGGTCATATGGCTACGATTTCGAGAAAGAGTATATGACGAAGGAAAGAATTGCGGATATTATGGTGAATACGGAACTTCTCCGTAACGGCTCCAACTTGTTGATGCATGATAGGGATTGGACTGCTGATGCATTGGAAGAAATCGTAAACGGTTTAAGGGACAAAGGATATGAATTTGTAGATCCGAAACTCATTAAGGGATTGGATGATGAACAACGGGGATAAGTAAGGGGAGAGCATTGTGGAATGGAATACGAGAGTCACAGATTTGCTGGGGATTAAATATCCGATCATTCAAGGGGGATTGGCCTATCTTGCCTATGCGGAGTTGGCTGCAGCGGTTTCTGAAGCGGGAGGACTTGGTCAAATAACAGCAATGAGCTTGGATTCACCGGAAGCGCTGCGTGCAGAAATCAGGAAGCTCAGGGAGATGACGGCTAAACCATTCGGAGTCAATTTTGCAATTGGTCAGCATGGACGTCCATATGAGCACATGCTGGACGTCGCTTTGGATGAGAAGGTAAAGGTTCTTTCGGTAACAGGCGGAAATCCGTCGCCTTTCTTTGACTATGTCGGCGGTGCTGATGTGAAGAAGCTTGTATTGGTCGCTGCCAAAAGACAAGCGGTCAAGGCTGAATCGCTAGGTGCGGACGCTGTAATGGTTGTTGGACATGAAGGAGGCGGCCATTTAGGCCGTGAAGATATTGGGACCATGGTGTTAGTTCCCCAAGTGGTAGATGCAGTGAAGATCCCAGTCATCGCTTCTGGAGGTATCGGAGACGGAAGGGGCTGGATGGCCGCGCATGCATTAGGCGCGGAAGGGATTGAAATGGGTACACGTTTCATAGCGACAAAAGAATGTGTCCATGCTTCAATCGAGTATAAACAAGCCCTACTTCAAACAGAGGAAACGGGTACCGTCGTCATTAAACGTTCACTTGGAGCTCCTGCAAGAGCGCTCGCGGGAAGTTGGACGGAAAAGATTTTACGTATGGAAGCTGAAAATGCTGATTATGATAAACTGAAGGATTATATTAGCGGTGGCGCCAATCGTCGATTCATCCACAACGGAGATGAGCAAAGCGGTTTCGGATGGGCCGGGCAGGTTGCCGGCATGATTGATGATATTCCTGCTGTAGCAGAATTAATCGGCCGCATGGTTGAGCAGGCTCAAGGTATTAGAAGTAAATGGGCATAAGGAAAGGTGAAGAATAAAATGGATTATAATTATCCTCTCAGTCACCATTGGACGACTGAAGAAATCATTGACGTAGTCGCGTTTTTTCAAGCAGTGGAGAAAGCGCACGAAACGCAAATAGCGAGAGGAGAATTCATGGATGCCTATAAGGCGTTCAAGAAAGTCGTCCCTTCCATGGCGGAAGAAAAGACGATCTTCAAGGAGTTCGAAGAAGCGAGCGGCTTTAACAGTTACCGTATTGTCAAAAAGGCAAAAGAAGGCCGTGACGGTGATTCCTTAACCGGTAAATGAAAGGGGGCGGATGCATAACTATGCATCCACCCTCTTTTTACGCACCAATGACAATATCGTATATCGGAAAAAGCTGATCAATTGTTTCTTCCGCAAAATCGAAGAACTCCTTTTGTGAAAGCTCTGTCGCAGCGTTGCGGGATAGATGCCTGCCTATGATGAATTCTGCTTTTTTTACAGTTTGCAGCCTTTCCAATAAGCTTTCAATGCCTTCCATCCCGATTTCCTCCACCTTAAAGGCTTCCGGCTTCATATGGTCGCCTGAAATTACAAAGTCATCGGCCAAAGAAGTAATCATGGTAGCATTCTTGCTAAGCCTTTCCGCGATTCCCTTTTTATCGGGATTTTCGTAAATGACAGCTAAAATGATGAAAAGATGGGTTCCCCATAATCCAATCTGAAAATGGGGCAGTGCTTTATATCCACGTTTCGCAGGTGCAAATGCGACCCAGCTGTCATTCGGCGGATTGACGGTCCTCCTAGCATGCTTCGCAACATGCGGGTAAAACTCCCCTGTCCCGCGGGAAGACAAGTATGTAGAAATTTGATCGCCAATCACTTCAAACTTCGGTTGGATCTTTGTTTGAAGTGCATGCATTCTATGTTCCAATCCTTCAATGGAAAAGACATTAAAATCTTCCGTTGTCCAAAAACCTTGCGTCAATTTAATCCCTCCATTTCAATATCCACGTTTATCGTAACAGAAAATGGGGAACAATCTTATACAAGAAGGCTTATAACTAACCAAAGCAACTCGGACAGCATAAGTTAGAAGTAAGTAAATGCATCGTTGAAGAAAATCACATTAAAAGGGGTGTTAGTAATGAAGCAAGTCGTTCACATTATCCGTAAAGCCGAAATCGAAAAGGAGTATGTTAAGCTTCTGCATCTTGAATTGGACTATGAGCTAGCAACATTATATGATGCTGTGCAAGAGAATGACTCCAAGCAAGTCGAGAAAAGTAAAACCAGACTCACTGAAATACATGGTGAGTTGGAGACTTTCAATGCTTTTGCATAACAGGAAGTCATTGAACCGAATTAGGCACCTGCACTGAGACTCTTCAACCTGGGGAGACAGTGTTAAGGTGCCTTTTTGTTTGAGAATAGGCAGTATGCTATAATAAATTAACATGCATGTAGATGACGAGGTGTTGACATGAATTGGGGAGCTATTGACCGGTATGCAAAATCGTTAATAAAAGAAGCCGGGCATAAAATCAGGATTTCGTTTTTTAGTACGATTGATGTTGATTCGAAAGCAGAAGCGAATGACCTTGTGACGAATATCGACCGTGAAATAGAACAATTCTTCATACATCGGATTAACAAAGATTTCCCTAATCACAGGATTTTAGGAGAAGAGGGCTTTGGTGACGAAATTGAATCGTTGGAAGGGATCATCTGGATGCTTGATCCAATTGACGGCACAACGAATTTCATCCACCAGAAAAGGAATTTTGCGATTTCCCTTGGTATTTATGCCGATGGAATCGGCATGCTCGGCTATGTGTATGATGTGATGAATGATGATTTTTATCACGCAGTTAAAGATGAAGGTGCGTACTTCAATGATGAAAGGCTTCCAGTGCTAGAGAACACGCCGCTTGCGGAAGCGGTCATCGGTGTGAATGCAAGCTGGGTTGCGCCCAACCGGAGAGTTGAAAATGGACCGATTGCGGAAATGGTGCAGAATTGTAGGGGGACGAGGTCGTATGGCTCGGCAGCTATTGAGCTTGCATATGTTTCATCAGGCAGGATCGATGCGTATCTGTCTTTGCGGTTATCTCCATGGGATATTGCAGGAGGCATGATCATTGCTCAGGAAGTGGGGGCGGTCACTACGAATTTGAAAGGTGAACAACCGCATTTGCTCGGACAAGACACGTTCATCGTTGCTAGGCCGGGCTTGCACGACGAAATACTAAGAAATTATATTAAACTCAAATAAAAAAAGGGGCTGCCAAATTGCAGCCCCTCTCAGGTATTTACTTAAAGAATGCCTTGTTCCCGCATTTTTTTCTTTGTTTTGAAACCATTACCCATGACGAAGATAAGAGCGAGGATAGCGGCAATGGCAACCGGGATACTACGCATGCCGACTGCAATGCCGATTCCGCTCATTGCTGCGACCGCGGCAAGAGAATAAAAGACGAAAACCCATTTAATATCCTTCAACATGAAACATCTCCCGAATAAAAATGTTTTTTAATATTGTTCTTATGTGCTATAATAACACAGTTAATCATCTGATAATAGATAACGGAGTGAAAACATGACAAATCATCGTAATGATTTACGTAATATAGCGATTATTGCCCACGTAGACCACGGAAAAACAACGTTAGTCGATCAACTTTTGAAGCAATCCGGAATTTTCCGGTCGAATGAACATGTAGAAGAGCGTGCCATGGACTCGGGTGACATTGAACGTGAACGTGGTATTACCATCCTGGCAAAAAACACAGCAATTGAATATAAAGACACGAAAATCAATATTCTTGATACACCTGGACATGCTGATTTTGGAGGGGAAGTTGAGCGGATCCTTAAGATGGTTGATGGTGTCGTGTTAGTCGTCGACTCCTATGAGGGATGTATGCCGCAAACCCGATTCGTATTGAAAAAAGCATTGGAATCGAATTTGAAACCAATTGTTGTTGTTAATAAAATTGACCGTGATTTTGCGCGTCCCGAAGAAGTAGTCGACGAAGTGCTCGAATTATTTATAGAATTGGATGCAAATGATGAACAACTTGAATTCCCGGTTGTCTATGCTTCTGGTTTCAATGGAACAGCAAGTCTTTCACCGGACCCTGCAGAACAGGAAGATACATTGCGCGTGCTATATGACGCGATTGTTGAACAAATTCCTGCCCCTGTCGATAACCGTGAAGAACCGTTACAGTTCCAAGTATCATTACTCGATTACAGTGATTATGTAGGTCGTATTGGTATTGGACGAGTGTTTAGAGGTACGATGAAAGTAGGCCAGCAAGTAACGGTCATAAAACGTGACGGATCAACAAAAAATTTCCGTGTGACGAAGATGTATGGATTCCTTGGGTTGAAGAGAATTGAAATCCAAGAAGCCTATGCAGGAGATTTGATAGCTGTTTCTGGGATGGAAGATATTGATGTCGGTGAAACAGTTTGCCCGATTGATCATCCTGAGGCGTTGCCGGCAATTCATATCGATGAGCCGACACTGCAAATGACATTCCTAGTCAATAATAGTCCTTTTGCCGGAAAAGAAGGCAAATGGGTGACAGCGAGAAAAGTTGAAGAGCGACTTGAACAGCAATTGCAGACTGACGTTTCATTACGTGTTGAACCGACGGATTCACCGGATGCGTGGGTCGTATCGGGACGTGGGGAGCTTCATCTTTCAATCTTGATTGAAAATATGCGTCGTGAAGGATTCGAACTGCAAGTATCGAAACCTGCAGTTATTATCAGGACGATTGATGGTGTACGTTCAGAGCCCGTCGAACGCGTACAGATTGATGTGCCGGAAGAATATACAGGTTCAATAATCGAATCGATCGGTGAGCGTAAAGGCGAAATGCAAGATATGATCAATAACGGAAATGGACAAGTCCGTTTGATTTTCTTAGTACCTGCACGTGGTTTGATCGGCTATTCGACAGAATTCCTTTCACTTACACGAGGGTACGGAATCATTAACCATACATTTGATTCCTACAAGCCTGTAGCGCAAGGCAGAGTCGGCGGCCGTCGACATGGAGTGCTTGTATCGATGGAAACGGGAACAGTGACCGGTTATAGTATAATGCAGTTGGAAGATCGCGGTGTCATGTTTGTCGAAGCAGGTACGGAAATTTACGCAGGTATGGTAGTCGGTGAAAACAACCGTGATACGGACTTGACAATCAATCTGACAAAAGCCAAACAAGCGACAAATGTTCGGTCTGCGACGAAAGACCAAACAGTGACATCGAAAAAGCCACGGATTCTTTCATTGGAAGAGGCTTTGCAATATGTTGGAGATGATGAGTATTGTGAAGTGACTCCGCAGTCGATTCGTCTACGGAAGAAAATTCTTGATAAAAATGAACGTGAGCGTGCACAAAAGAAGAAAAAACTCGGTGAGTAATTTTTACTGACTAAAGGTAGTAAAAAAGAATGCGTACAATCGCTTTGTTTAGAAGGGAATGTGCTACATGAATGGTACTATCGGGGATGCAGATACAATCGAAGCCATGTCTCCAACTGTTCGAATGATTTATGAGCTGACATCATCTTCAGTAACTGGGATTTTGTTGTTCGCAGTTGTATTCATCCTATCCGCCATTGTTTACAAGTTAGGTTTTGCAAGGAAAATAAAGTTTTGGCAAAACGTAGTCGTCTATAGCTTCCTATTTGTAGGATGTATCATCTTGACGTTTTTTGCCATATTCCTTCCGATTGTGGAAGGCCTTATCGTTGCGGCGCTTATTTTGATCATCTATAGGCTTCGCAGAATGAATGAACATAAAGAAAACTCCACCGTTTGACGGTGGAGTTTTCTTTTTAAATATCTGCAAGGATATGCTCTCAACGCTTCGCTGTTGTTCGCAAAAGCCGTTCTTCGTTCCGGCTTTTCCTGGGGGATAAGCGGGACAGGTGAGACCCCGCAGTGGAGCGTAGCGACTCACCGTCCGCCCCCCCTGGAAAGCGTCCGTCTGAAACGGAAATCACCGTGGCGAAAAATAACTGATCTAATTTTAGAAGGGGTTGCCACAAAAAGTCTGTTTAAATGACTTTCCGAGCAACCCCTTCTTATTAGAAATTCTCTTCTGCAGAATGTGAGCTGCGGTGGAAAATGAACCTTCCAGTAGAAAGTCTCACGTTTGTTTGCTCTGTAATCCGCTCGCTGCACTTTTCACACATATACGTATTGATCGGATGATTCCTCAATTTCTTCGCGAGAGGGGCATCATCTATAAGTTGTCCAATTTCGTCGCAAAGGACACATTTGACTCGCATAACCTCAACTCCTTTAAATAAGGTCCAATGTGTCAGTCGATGACGATGTCAGTGACTTTTCGTAAAGGCCTTTCGATATTCGAACCATCCTTCAACAGCAGATGGGCTGGTCCGTCTTCCGTCAATGGCTTGCCGTCCTGGCTGAATTTAAGTAGGAAATTACTAATTTCTGAAACAGGAAAAGTTTCTTCAGTTCCATCCAATGTAAAAAAAGTGATTGTTTTAGCGTCTTCAGAAGGGACCGCATTTTTAACAAAGTGGTCGAGTGAAATGCCGAATGTACCGGTCACCATCTTTTGTCTGTCGAACTTCTTTTCTGTTTTTAATGTTGGCGGGAAAGTAGCACCTTCCATGATTTCACGGGACCAATGTTTACCCATGCTTCTCTTATACTCTTCTTCTTCATCTCTTTCAACGAACTCTTCTGTAAAATAAGTAGTTAAGTCGACTTTACGATCATCGAAGATCCAAACTGTCGGATCGAGCGTGATCGAGTGCTTAACATTGCCTTTTATCGTAATGATCGATTCCAATTGAATAGCCTCCTACAACACTAATTGAGCGTTTTCATATAGTTCATAGTATAACGCTTACGATTGAAAGTGGGAAGCCATTGAATTTAGGCATCCTGTTCCTAAGGGAAACACTTGCAATTTACCTTCTTGAAAGATACAATTTATTCATAATCACCACGCAAGGATAATAGGTGAATGGGGGCGTCCTCATGGATATTGAATTACAGGAAACCTATCAGGAAAAAGCATTGAAACAGCTACAAGCTGATGCGGATAAAATTGCACAACTCATAAAAGTACAGATGGATCATTTGACGATGCCTCAATGCCCACTTTATGAGGAAGTGTTAGACACACAAATGTACGGCCTATCCAAGGAGATTGACTTCGCTGTCAGACTTGGCTTGATTGAGCGTGAGAAAGGGAAGGAAATCCTTTCATTGCTTGAAAAAGAGATGAATGTCTTGCACGAGCTATATACAAAAAAATAAACGAAAGACTCAAACTCATTACTGGTTTGAGTTTTTTATTTAACTTTCTTCAGCCTTATGCTAAAGAAAGTTAAAGCCTCCTGCGGATGTCACGGATTTTGAAGGGAGTTATGGAAGGTAGTCTAAGTGCGCGACGTCCTGTCGCAACGACTGCATGACCTACATCCTGTCGCCCTCAAGCGCAATTCAAAATTTGGACGCAATTTCGCCGAGGCGAAATTGATAGGAAAGTTGAGTGAAGTACGATGGGAAGATACTTTAAAAAAATGTTGCGGAGCTTTGATTATCCACTATTCACTGTATATCTAGTTCTCTGCCTTTTCGGGCTAGTGATGATCTATAGTTCTAGTATGGTATGGGCGGTCAATGTATATGATTATGAGCCTGATCATTTTTATAAGAGACAATTATTCAATTTAGCAGTTGCCATACCGGCTTTCCTGTTTGCATCCTTTTTTCCTTTTCAGAACTATAAACGAAAGAAATTGATGATCACTTCGGTTGTTGTCATGTTTATACTCCTTGTGATCGTCCATTTCCTTGGCTCCGGTGATCATGTCGGCGCACAAAGTTGGATTAAGTTGCCCGGATTCGGCAGCATCCAACCTTCAGAAGTTGCGAAGCTAGTCATCATCGTTTACTTCGCAAGCGTATTTGCAAAGAAATATGAAGCGGGAACCCTCGACTCCATTAATAAATCAATCGGTCCGCCTGTCAGCATCCTTATTTTGGCAATCGGATTAATCATGATGGAAACTGATATTGGTACATCTTTCATCATCATTATGGGTGCTCTATCTGTCATTGCAGCGAGCGGCATAAAAATTAGGGCTTTCTCGAAATTGAGTGGCGTTTTATTTCTGGCTATGATTCCTGTTGCAGGAATTCTATATTTGTTTCGAAACACAATCATTACGGATGGTAGGAAAGGACGAATTTTGTCGTTCTTGAATCCGTTTGATTATGCACAAGGCTCTGGCTATCAAATTGCAAATGGATATATCGCAATTGGAGCAGGTGGCATCAAAGGTCTCGGTCTAGGAAACTCCATTCAAAAAATGGGCTATTTGCCGGAACCGCAAACGGATGTCATCATGGCTGTCATCTCGGAGGAAACCGGTATTTTCGGTACGATAATTGTCATTGGTGGGTTAGGGTTCATCGTATTGCGCGCTCTATACATCGCGATGCAGACGAAAGACCCTCAAGCACGTATGCTTGCAGCGGGAATTGGAAGCGTCATTGGTGTTCAAACCTTTGTGAATATTGGCGGCTTAACAGGACTTATTCCACTGACCGGAGTTCCATTGCCTTTTATTAGTTATGGCGGAACTTCAATGATTCTGTTATCTTTGTCTTTAGGAATATTGATGAATGTGTCAATGTTCACAAAATATCAAAAGAACAAATAGAAAAGGAAGTGCTTTCATGGTGGAAATGGGTCAGATTAAGAAAATCCTCGTAGCGAACCGTGGTGAGATCGCTATTCGTATTTTTCGTGCGTGTACCGAATTGGAGATTCCGACTGTCGGGATTTATTCGGCAGAAGATCGGGGTTCTTTCCACCGTTACAAAGCAGATGAATCTTATCTAGTAGGAGAGGGCAAAAAACCGATCGATGCCTATTTGGATATCGAAGGAATCATTAAGATCGCAAAGTCATCGGGAGCGAATGCTGTCCATCCTGGGTATGGCTTCCTAGCTGAAAACGAGGAGTTTGCCCGCAGGCTTGAAGAAGAGGGCATCATCTTCATCGGACCTACTTCTAAGCATCTTGATATGTTCGGAGATAAAGTGAAGGCAAGGGATCAAGCGATCAAGGCAGGTATCCCGGTCATCCCAGGCACGGACGGACCTGTTTCTTCTGTAGCGGAAGTCGCTTCATTCGGTGAGGAATACGGATATCCGATTATCATTAAAGCGTCGTTAGGTGGCGGCGGCAGGGGAATGCGGATTGTAAATTCCGCGGACGAAGTGTTTGAGGCGTTTGAACGCGCGAGATCTGAAGCTAAATCGGCATTTGGATCGGATGAAGTATACGTGGAAAAATACATTAATAAGCCAAAACATATTGAAGTTCAAATCTTAGGCGATACATACGGCAATGTCGTGCATCTGTATGAACGCGATTGCTCGATTCAACGCCGTCATCAGAAAGTGGTGGAAATTGCACCGTCCATTTCCTTGGAAGAAGCACTTCGTCATGAAATATGCGAGGCAGCTGTCAAACTGGCGAAGAACATTTCGTATATTAATGCGGGGACGGTTGAATTCCTCGTTGCGGATGGAAGCTTTTATTTTATCGAGGTGAATCCGCGCATTCAAGTGGAGCATACGATTACCGAAATGGTGACGGGAATCGATATCGTCCATGCGCAGATCCATATCGCGAATGGCGGGAATCTCCATGAAGGGGAAGCAGCCATACCGGAGCAGGAAGACATTCCACTGTTCGGTTACGCAATCCAATCCAGGGTGACGACGGAAGATCCGTTAAATGACTTCATGCCGGATACTGGCAAGCTTATGGTTTACCGGTCGGGAGGGGGCTTCGGTGTCCGCCTTGATGCAGGCAACGGTTTCCAGGGGGCTGTTATCACGCCTTACTATGATTCCCTGCTCGTCAAAGTTTCGACTTGGGGAACTTCTTTCAGAGATGCAGCTGCAAAAATGGATCGGAACTTGCAGGAATTCCGGATCAGGGGAATTAAGACAAATATTCCGTTCCTTGAAAACGTCGTCCGTCATGAAAGCTTCCTGACAGGAAATTATGATACAAGCTTCATCGATACGACTCCTGAATTATTCGAGTTTCCGGTTAGAAAAGACCGCGGTACAAAAATCTTGAACTATTTAGGGAATGTGACCGTCAACGGATTTCCGGGAATTGAAAAGCAGTCGAAACCGTTATTCCATTCAGCGAGGAAACCTGAAGTTGACCTATTAGTTCCGCCAGCTGCAGGCACGAAGCAGATACTGGATGAAAAAGGCCCTGAAGGACTGATTCAATGGATAAAGGAGCAGGATGACGTCCTGCTTACGGATACGACATTCCGTGATGCTCACCAATCATTGCTCGCAACCCGTGTCCGTACTTCGGATATTACAAACATCGCGGCTGAATCAGCAAGATTGCTACCGGATCTGTTCTCGTTCGAGATGTGGGGAGGGGCGACATTTGACGTTGCATACCGCTTCCTGAAAGAAGATCCGTGGGAACGTCTTATGAAGCTTCGGGAGCAAATTCCGAACGTATTATTCCAAATGCTTTTCCGTGGAGCGAATGCGGTCGGTTATTCAAATTATCCCGATAATGTCATTCGGGAATTTGTCAAAACAGCAGCTGAATCAGGCATTGACGTATTCCGGATATTCGACAGCCTGAACTGGATTAAGGGAATGGAAGTGGCGATCGACGAGACCCGCCAGGTAGGGAAAGTGGCAGAGGCTGCGCTTTGCTATACAGGGGACATCCTGGATGATTCCAGAGCGAAATATTCTGTCGCATACTACAAGGAAATGGCGAAGGAGCTTGAAGCGGCAGGTGCTCATATTCTAGCCTTGAAGGATATGGCTGGCCTCTTGAAGCCTGAAGCTGCATATCGCCTTATTTCCGAATTAAAGGCGACTGTTGATATTCCTATTCATCTGCATACCCATGATACGAGCGGTAATGGCATCTATATGTACGCTAAAGCGGTTGAAGCCGGAGTGGACATCGTCGATACGGCGCTCGGCTCAATGGCTGGCTTGACGTCACAGCCATCCGCAAGCTCATTATTCTACGCATTGCAAAACGGCAAGCGCGAAGTGAAGGCAGATGTCGGTGCACTGGAATCATTATCGTTTTACTGGGAAGATGTCAGGAAGTATTACCAAAACTTCGAAAGCGGCATGGTGAGTCCGCATTCCGAAGTATATGTTCACGAAATGCCGGGAGGCCAATATTCTAACTTGCAGCAGCAGGCCAAGGCTGTCGGTCTTGGAGAAAGATGGGAAGAAGTCAAAGAGATGTATTCGCGCGTCAATATGCTTTTCGGAGACGTCGTAAAAGTGACCCCTTCCTCCAAGGTAGTAGGAGATATGGCATTATTCATGGTTCAAAACGATTTGAATGAAGAAACCGTCATCTCACGCGGGCAATCCATCGACTTCCCGGAATCGGTTATCGAATTTTTCGAAGGCTATATAGGCCAGCCGTATGGTGGATTTCCGAAAGAATTGCAACAGGTCGTTCTGAAGGGGAGGACGCCGATCACTGTTCGTCCAGGGGAACTTCTGGAAGACGTGGATTTTGACGCGCTCCTGTTGAAGACTGAAGAGCTTCTAGGACACCCTTCCACGATGAAAGATGCTCTCGCATATGCACTCTATCCGAAAGTGTTCGAAGAATATTCCGTGATGAAAAAGGAATTTGGAAACATTTCCGTTATCAACACACCGGAATTCCTATACGGGATGAGGCTTGGCCAGGAAATTGAAGTGGAAATCGAAAGAGGGAAGACGCTTATTGTCAAGCTTGTTTCCATCGGTGAACCACAGACGGATGGCACGCGAATCATTTACTTCGAGTTGAACGGCCAGCCTAGGGAAGTCATCATTCAAGATATTAATGTGGAATCCGATGTCGCCCGCAAGCAAAAAGCGGATCCTTCAAATGACTCACACATTGCGGCCACTATGCCGGGAACTGTCTTGAAAGTGGCGGTTTCCAAGGGAGCAAAAGTAAGAAGAGGAGAGCATCTGCTCATTACAGAAGCGATGAAGATGGAAACGACAATCCAAGCTCCATTTGATGGAACTGTCAAAGAGATCCTCGTCTCCCCAGGCGACGCCATCTCAACAGGCGACCTCCTTCTAGAGCTAGAACATTAATGAATGAAAAAAGCACCCGCTTGGAATTACAAGCGGGTGCTTTAATATTTTCTACTGCCTGCTTCTCGAAACGAGAAGCACCATATAAGTTAATAAGCCGAACAGGAGAATCACGAACAACGAGTGGGCTAAAGCCAAATAAAGATTCAGGCGTGTCAAAATGACGGCTCCACCCGCCAACACCTGCAGTGATACCAGTATGAATGCAGTGATCCAACCCCAATAAATGACTCGCTGACTCTTATAGTTGCGGATTGCATGGATGGCAATAATCCCGAGCCATATGAAAATCAACGCGGCGGCTGTCCGATGGCTCATCTGCACCCATTCCCAGAAGTTAGCCGGTAAAGAGAAATCCCCATTTTTACACATCGGCCAATCCGTACAGCTCAATTCCGATTCGGTATGGCGTACCAGCGCTCCTGTGTAAACGACGAAATATGAATAGATGGTGACGCCTATCGTGTGGAATCTGAGTGTCTTTCCGATTGTCAACTTGTCTGCGTCGAATTTCTGATCAACTTCAAAAACTAGTAATGTAAGAAGAAGAACAGAAGCAAATGAAATGAGCGAGATGCCAAAATGCAGTGCAAGGATAAAATCTCCTTGTCCCCATAGAACTTGCGCTGCTCCAATCAATGCCTGCAAAATCAGGAAGAATATTGCCAAAAAGGAAAGCAGTTTTGTTTCCCTTTTATGTCCGATAGCCTTCCATGACCAAATCGCCAGGACAACGATCAATATTCCAACCGAACCAGTAACGACACGATGCGAAAATTCAATTAGGACTTCCGGCGTGATTTCATCCGGAATCAATTGACCGTTACACCCTGGCCAATGCCTCCCACATCCCATCCCGCTGTCTGTCTTCGTAACTAGAGCCCCGCCCAGCAGGATTAAAAGCATTCCGATCGTGGACGCGACTCCGAACCATTTTAAATATCTATTAAATCGCAAACAAGACACCTACTTTAAGAAATGATGACCCATGAGAAACAAGGCCCCGTTTGTTGATGATAGCGAAAAAAAGGTAAAAAAACAACGCAAAATGGCTAAATAGAGCTTGTCCTAGCTCTTTTTCACAAATTGTTCATAAAATAGACCCTTTAACTTCACAAAAGGCATACGGAAATGATTTACTATAGATAGGGCAAAACAATTTATAAAGACAGTATACTTCATATATCGGGGCAATTTCGGGTTATGTATAGAAATTATTACCGGAATTCGATATAGTTAAGTATAGCGGTCCTTGCCGACATCTTTGAAAGGAGGGTACATATGTCAAACGGTCGAGCGATTTCTTCATCCGTTGAGCCGGATATCGAATCGACTTCCATATTGAAGGATTTTTTAGCACTTATTAAAATCGGTATCGTAAATTCAAACTTGATTACAGCTTTTACTGGCTTGTTTCTCGCATTCCAATTTACTGGAAAAAGCTTTATCGGCAATCTTGATTTATTACTGTATGGGCTTTTCGGTACCGGATTGATTATCGCCGGCTCGGCGGCTTTGAACAATCTCATTGATCGGGATATTGATCCCATAATGACAAGAACAAAGTCACGTCCAACGGTCACCGGTAGATTTAAAGCACCGGCTGTCTTGGCACTGGCTTTCACTTTCATTGCGTTGGGCGAAGTGATGTTATTCACTGCATCACCGGCGGCAGGACTATGGGGACTTGCAGGTGTGTTCAGCTATGTTGTACTCTATTCAATGTGGTCGAAAAGAAAGTATGTCAGCAATACGGTTGTAGGAAGCATCTCTGGAGCCATACCGCCATTGATCGGTTGGGCGGCGGTCGAACCGACATTAGGCATGGGTGCATGGGCGCTTTTCTTAATCATGTTTGCATGGCAACCGCCGCATTTTTATGCGTTGGCGATGCGCAGGACGGAAGAATACCGGGCAGCCCGCATTCCGATGCTTCCAGTCGTGAAAGGCTTTGAACGAACAAAGAAGTCGATTTTAGGGTGGATTCTCCTATTGTTCCCATTGCCGTTCCTTCTTATGGAACTTGGAATCGGATTCATTGTGCTGGCAACAGCCTTGAATATCGGGTGGTTGTATTTTTCGATTAAAGGATTCAAAGCGAAGGATGATTTGAAGTGGGCGACATCCATGTTCATCTTCTCCTTGAACTACATGACAATCCTATTTGTCGCAATGATCATTTTTTCGATATTCATCTAACCGTTGGAATTCTTTCTTTTGACAGGAATTCATTATAGAGAGGTCAACAGTCCTCATTGAAGAAAACATTTTTTTAGAAAGAGAGGTATTAGTTAGCGATGATGAAAGGACTCAAAAAGTGGCGTCTCTTTTCTCTCTTGGCTGTACTGACAGTTTTCCTTGCAGGATGTGGTCAAGAGGAACTTTCAACTCTACTGCCTGCTGGACAAGTCGGTCAAGACCAGTTCAACTTGCTATTATTGTCGTCAGCAATCATGTTGTTCGTCATTCTCGTTGTTGTAGTAATTTACTTAATTGCGATAGTGCGTTTCAGACGTTCTAAATTAGGTGAAGACCATATTCCTGAACAAGTTGAAGGCAGTCATAAGCTTGAGCTTGTATGGACGATCATCCCGATTCTATTGGTCTTGCTACTAGCTGTCCCGACAGTGTACTACACGTATAAACTTGGGGACGTTGCGGCGATGGGCGCTGTAGATGAGGATGGAAATGCTGAAAACCTAGTCGTTGATGTAACGGCAAAACTTTACTGGTGGGAGTTTGAATACCCTGACCTTGGTATCGTAACTGCACAGGAGCTCGTAGTCCCGATGGATGAAAAAGTTTACTTCAACTTGATTGCTGCAGATGTGAAACACTCCTTCTGGATTCCGGCAGTCGGTGGGAAACTTGATACGAACGTAGAAAACGTCAACAAATTCTATCTGGTGTTCGAAAAAGACTCCAAGAATTTGAAAGACGGCGTATTCTATGGAAAATGTGCTGAGCTATGCGGTCCTTCCCATGCTCTGATGGATTTCAAAGTGAAAACAATGCCTCGTGCAGAATTTGATCAATGGGTAACAGCTATGCAAGCGACAGGTGAAAATCAAGTTGTTGCCAATCCAGCCGGTGAAGAAATATTCCAACAAAGCTGTATTGGATGTCATGCGACTTCCGGTGTTGGTGAGACGGGAGCAGTTGGACCGAACTTGGCAACATTTGGCGATCGTAACCGAGTAGCTGGTTTCATGGATCATACAAAAGAAGATCTTATTGATTGGATCAAATATCCACAGAAACATAAACCGGGCAATAAGATGCCAGGGTTCGACGGTCAGCTTTCCGATTCGGAATTGGATGACTTGGCAGAATACTTAATGGGATTATCTGTTGAAAAATAATCTTTTGTGATTTTGAAGAGGAGGTAAACAAAGTGAGTTCAGTTGCTCAAAAAAAGGGTTTTGGCGCAACGCTATGGGACTGGCTGACTACAGTCGACCATAAGAAGATCGGAATCCTTTACTTCCTTGGTGGTGGATTCTTCTTCGTAGTCGGCGGTATTGAAGCGATGTTGATTCGTTGGCAGCTTCATAAGCCGAACAACGATTTCGTCAGTGCGGGACTGTTCAATGATTTGATCACGATGCACGGAACGACGATGATTTTCCTAGCGGCCATGCCTATTTTATTCGGATTTATGAACGCGATAGTACCCCTGCAGATCGGGGCACGTGACGTAGCGTTCCCGTTCATCAACTCCTTAGGTTTCTGGATGTTCTTCTTCGGAGGGCTATTCCTGAATCTATCTTGGTTCTTCCAGCAAGTTCCTGATGCGGGATGGACATCATATGCATCTCTGTCCATTGCATCAGAAGGCCATGGTGTTGATTTCTATGCAATCGGTCTGCAAATTGCCGGAGGCGGTACGCTAATGGCCGGTATTAACTTCCTAGTCACGATTATTAATATGCGTGCGCCAGGAATGACTTACATGCGTATGCCGTTGTTCACATGGACAACATTCGTGGCGTCTGCAATGATCCTATTCGCATTCCCTCCATTGACTGTCGGTCTATTCTTCCTGACATTTGACCGCATGTTCGGTGGGAACTTCTTCGATCATACAATGGGTGGTAACACAATCATCTGGGAGCATATTTTCTGGATTTTTGGTCACCCTGAAGTTTACATTCTTATTTTGCCTGCTTTCGGTATTTTCTCTGAGATCTTCTCGACATTCTCACGGAAGCGACTCTTCGGATACCCATCAATGGTCTTCGCGACTGTGTTGATCGGATTCCTTGGATTCATGGTTTGGGCCCACCATATGTTTACAGTTGGTCTTGGACCGACTGCGAACGCAATCTTTGCTGTAGCAACGATGGCAATCGCTGTTCCGACAGGGGTTAAAATCTTTAACTGGCTATTGACAATGTGGGGCGGAAGCATCAGGATTACGACACCTATGCTATACGCGCTCGGTTTCATCCCTTCATTCGTAATGGGTGGGGTAACGGGTGTCATGCAAGGTGCGGCTCCGCTTGACTATCAATTGCACGATACCTATTTCATCGTAGCTCACTTCCACTACGTAATCGTAGGTGGGGTTGTTCTTGGAATATTGGCTGCAACACATTATTGGTGGCCAAAAATGTTCGGTACAATGCTTAATGAAACACTTGGTAAAGTAACATTCTGGTTCTTCTTCATTGGTTTCCATGCGACATTCCTTATCCAGCACTGGCTCGGTTTCTGGGGAATGCCACGCCGTGTTTGGACATTTATGGACGGTCAAGGATGGAACTCAGCGAACTTTATCAGTACGATTGGTGCTTTCTTAATGGCGATTGGTATCATCGTACTTGTATACAACGTCATCATCACATCAGTTAAGAATGTTAAAGTTGCAAACGATCCTTGGGGAGACGGCCGTACGCTTGAATGGGCAATCGAATCTCCGCCGATCTATTATAACTTCCCAGCAACTCCGCTTGTCCGTGGTCTGGATACTGTATGGATTGAGAAGATGGAAGGAAACGAAACAGGTCTTACACCTGCTGAACCAATTAAAGACATTCATATGCCTAACGGTTCGATCATCCCGCTTCTTATGTCCTTGGGTCTTTTCATCGCCGGATTCGGAGCAATGTACCGTACTGAAGAAGCATGGGGGCTACCTGTCCTTATATTCGGTCTACTATGGACGTTTGTTGCAATGGCGGCACGTTCGTTGCAAGATGACACGGGCTACTATGTTAAAAAAGATGAAATTCTCCGTGATCTAAAACGCAAAGGGGGTCAAAAATAATGGATTTGAATAAAAAATTCACTCCAGAAACTTGGCCCGACCATCCGGAAAGAGCAACACTTGAAGCGAAAAACAAATTTGTCGGCTTCTGGTTGTTCCTTGGAGGAGAGACAATCCTCTTCGCTACGTTGTTCGCAACATATATTGCCTTGAAGAACTCCGGGCCAAGCGGTTTTGGTTTCTCGACTCAAGAGCTATATGAATTACCACTTGTTTTTGTCATGACGATGCTATTATTGACATCATCATTGACGAGTGTGTTCGCCATGTACCATCTGCGTAACTACAATTTCAAGAAAATGCAGCTATGGCTTGCTATTACTGCATTTTTAGGACTTGGGTTCCTCATGCTTGAAGTATATGAGTTCACGCACTATGTTAAGCTTGGCTTCACATACAACAACAGTGCTTTCAGTTCCGCTTTCTATACGCTAGTCGGAACGCACGGTTTCCACGTGGCTGTTGGCCTTGTGTGGATTACATTGTTGATTTTCCGTAATGCGAAACGCGGTCTGAATCTTTACAACGCAACGAAGTACTATACGTTCTCATTGTACTGGCACTTCATCGACGTCGTTTGGGTATTCATCTTCACTGTAGTCTACTTGATGGGAGTGATAGGTTAAGATGGCAGACGTTCAAGTTTACAAACGCACACCTGCAGAGCAACAGCTCGCACAGCGTCGTTCTAAAAAAGCCATGCGAGATCAGGTTATGATGTTTTCGCTTATGATCTTCCTGACACTTGTATCATTCTCCATGGTTGTTGCTTATGAAGCTGGCGTTGCAGGGTTCTCGAAGTACTTAATCATTCCGATGGTCATGCTGTTTGCAGCAGTCCAAGTCGGTTTGCAACTGTATTACTTCATGCATATGAGTGAAAAAGGACATGGCATTCCTCAAATGTTCATGTACACAGGAGCTCTTTTAGGCTTCCTTATCCCTTTGACATTCGTTACAATCGTTTGGTGGTAATTACTAAAAAGAGCCTGTGGATTCATTCCACAGGCTCTTTTATATATAGGGTTGGTTTTGTAGCCATTCGCCACATTCCCTCCAAAAATGGGGGAATGTCAAAGTTCGTTCATTGTGTTCGGGCAATGTTCGTTTTATAATAGGATTAGACACATTTAAAGGAGCGATGGCAATGATGCCTTTAAGCATATTCGGATTTCGCGCATTATGGAGTCCTTATTTTTTCTTATCGATCGTATTACTAATTGTAGTATATTTTCTGTTGACCAAAAAGTGGAGACATTGGTTTGAGGGGAGCGAACCCGTCACCAAAAGGGAAATCAGCTATTTTCTCGCTTCGATGATTTTGCTGTATATCTTGAAGGGCTCGCCAGTCGATCTTCTAGGTCATATACTGTTCTCTGTCCATATGACGCAAATGGCGCTTCTATTATTGGTGGTAGCTCCGTTTTTAATCATCGGCATACCGCACTTCATTTGGAAAAAAGTCCTTAGCATTAACATTATCGATAAAATCGTAAGGCTCTTCACGAAACCGGTGATCAGTCTGATGGTGTTCACGGTCATGTTCTCGTTAAATCACTATCCGATGGTGTTGGATTTTATTAAATTGGATGTATTTTTACACGCCATTTTCTCGATTACTTTATTCATATCGGCAATATTCCTTTGGTGGCCGCTTCTGAACACGTTGGAAGATCATCCGCAGCTTCATGGATTAAAGAAGATCGGTTATGTCATATTGAGCGCTATTCTCATTACGCCAGCCTGTTCGTTGATCATTTTTGTAGATGTACCCGTCTACAATACGTACAGCAGCGGGG
Source organism: Sporosarcina luteola (assembly GCF_023715245.1). Taxonomy (GTDB): domain Bacteria; phylum Bacillota; class Bacilli; order Bacillales_A; family Planococcaceae; genus Sporosarcina; species Sporosarcina luteola_C. The sequence continues at coordinate 2,001,834 of NZ_JAMBNV010000001.1, read as the reverse complement.
AAGCTTGGCTGCAAGCGATGGCTCTTTGTGTGCCTGCTGGTACACTTGCAGGTCTATCCATTTCAGGACCTGAGTTATTTACAAATATGCCGACATTGTATGACCAACAATTGGGCGGCATTATTATGAAAGTCATCCAGGAAATTATCTACGTTGTTGTTATCGGTAAAATATTCATTAAATGGTACCGTGAAGAACAGTTGAACGCAGATGAGATTACAAAGAAGGATCTATTGGAAAGACAAAGCATGACGATGCACGGCTGACCTTATTCGATTACTAAAGGGGTATTATCTGATGAATGTTCCTTTTTTACCGACTTTGAGTACCTTTTTCATTGTGCTATCGGCTATCCTTGTTGCAATAGGATGGAAACTGATTCTGTTACGAAAAATCGACGTACATAAGAAAACGATGATAGCAGCCGCTGTTGCGGCAGTCCTGTTTTTTATCATCTATGCGTCCAGGACGATTTTCGTCGGCAACACGGCATTCGGCGGACCGGAAAATATCAAGGTGTATTATACAGCCTTTCTTATTTTTCATATCGCACTCTCTACGACCGGAGCTGTGATGGGCATAATGACTATTAATTGGGGTTTGAAAGATAAGTTGGACAAACATCGCAAGATCGGTCCAATTACTGGCATCGTATGGTTCTTTACAGCAATTACAGGCGTAGCCGTCTATTTATTACTATATGTCTTCTACGAAGGCGGAGAAACCACATCGATGATCAAAGCCATATTAGGAATTTAAGACATAAAAACCGGCGAAGGAAATTTATCCTAGCCGGTTTTTACGTTCATAATTTGAAATTCAGCTTGATGATTCCTGCTTCGCGTGCTGTGTTGAATAGAATGACAATCATCGGACCGATAAAGAAACCGAGTACCCCGAAAAGTTTCAGCCCGATAAACATGCCGATCAGCGTCGGTAGGGGGGATAAGCCTATCTGGTTGCCCATCACCTTTGGCTCAACAGTTCTTCGGATGATCAGAAGAATCGCAGCCAAAACGGCCAATTTTGTTCCCATACCGATATCTCCGCTGACGAATTGATATAATGACCAAGGAGCGAGTATGATAATTGAACCTAAAATCGGGATGACATCAATGATCCAAATGACGATGGCCATGACCAATGCATATTTCGGTGCAATAATCAGCAGTCCTATGAATGCTACAGCAAGGATGATAAAGCTGACGAGCAATTGAGCTTTCATAAAGCCGAAAATGACCGAGTTCAATTTAACTGTCATATAGCGGACTTTTTTTGCTGTTTCATCTGTGAAATGTTTGAACACCATCTTTTTTAAATCAGGCAATTCTAGCATAAAAAGGAATAGTGCAATCATATAAACGATTAAACTCACTAAGAAATTCGGAATTTCAGACGCAAGTGCAACGATCTTATCAGAATTGAATAGTTCCAATAACGACTTGCGGAAGGATTCCAAAATATCATTGAACCCGTCTTGTGCTGATTTAACGACATCATCAGGTAGTCCCGATGTATACACAAGTAATTTACTTTGAAAATCAATCCACACTCCTGAAAGCTTGTTTAAATAATCGGGTGCAGCTTTCGTGAATTGAATCAGTCTACCTATCAATGAAGTGACCGTATAATAGATACTGATTGCAAGAATCGCTAATATGAAAATGAAGACGGATATGACAGATACTTTGCGTTTCCATTTAAACTTTGTTTCGGTAAGCTTTACTAGTGGCTCGAAGAGGAGAGCCGTCAAAAGAGCTAAAATAATTGGTATGGAAATAGGGAGAATAAAAATAAAAAGCAATATGCTAATGATCAGTAAAGTAACTAACATGAAAGTTCTTTTTGTAAGCCAACGGGACAACGGTCATTCCTCCAAATAGTTCATTGCTCTCATTATAACCAAAATTCTGAGGAATGAATAGGTAAAAAAAGCCGCAGAACAATTAGTTCCCCGACTTTTAATAATTATCGCTTATTTTGTTATAATATATGGTTTCAAATCTTCCAGGACGGCTTTTAGAGTTGTTTCACAATCTTTCACAAGTCCTGCGGGGAAATGCTCGCCCTCGCCATATTCTACACCATGTGGGTAATAGTGCTTGCCGATAACAGGTTTTTTCAGATGCATGATGGCATCTCGAGTGTCAACGTCTCCGTCGGGAGTGAATCCGAATACGCGCAAGTAGTAAGTGCCTTCCTTGATCACGTATTTCTTATCATATGTCACACGCTCATAGTCCCATTGTCCAGCACGTACAAGATCGTGTTTCAGCATGATTTCGTCTAGTAGTGACAATTCGGCAACAATGCCTTCAATACCTGTATTTTCAATATACATCGTTCAAGTCCTCCTTCATGATCATCCAGTCGAATGCCTATACTTATTTATCATAGAACAAATCACAGTTAGTTGCAATGACAACATTGTGTCATAAAAGCTTCATCCTAAACCCATTGGCAGTTGTTCATCTAGGTAAAAGAAAGCTGAATCCGGAGTGTTGAATTCCTTTTGCACTTGAAATCCGCTGTAGTTGACTTATACTCAAATTAATACTATTACTCAGGAATTGATAGTTTTTGAATTTCATTTATTTTGGAGGGTGGCGAGAAGAGTTGAAGGTATTTTGGAAGATTGCATTATTACTAGTTATCCTTCTCGCACTGTTTTATTTGATGGGAAGCAGGGTCCAGGAAAATGAACCTCTTGAGTCTCCGGTTAAACATGGGACTGCAATACCGGCTCCCAACAAGGAAATTGTAGAAATGACTGCTGGTCCAAAGAGACCCGAATCGGGGTTGTCCATATTTGTCGGAAAACCTTCGGAAAAGTTAGTGAACGCAATGGGGGAACCCGATAGGATTGAACCTTCTGCCTACGGTTATGATTGGTGGATCTATTCGAGCGATGTTCGAATGATGGCGGGAGTTGGTGAGGGTATTGTCAACCAGGTTTTCAGTGCAGATACTGGTTCAGATCTATCGCCAATCGTGGTTGGGCAGAATATTAATGAAGTATTCCGCTTTTCAATTATTGAGTCTGAAGTTAATGTGGTACTGAATGAAAATATTTATACGTTCACATTGAATAGTCAGGACTTGAAGGATAGGATCCTGCTTAAATATGAGAACTTGTATGCGCAAGTATATGTAGATTCCGAAGACGAGATTATTGAAGGCGTCCGATTCATTGATCCGAAGACACTCGTCATCCATCAGCCGTATGACATGGAATTCATGGGAGAACTAGTTACAGCCAACAGACCATCATCGACTGTTCAAATGGAAGTTGACCGTTCGATGGAAAGGCAAATATTCGAATTGACGAATAGTTATCGGGAGCGTCATGGAGTAGGTTTGTTGAATAATGATTACTGGCTATCATTACTTGCCCAAAACCATAGCAAGGATATGGCAATTGAAAATTACTTTTCTCATGAGTCACCTTCTGCGGGAAACTTGTCGGAGCGTTTGAAAAGTTTTGAAATTGAACATAAAAAAGCCGGGGAGAATATCGCTGCCAATTACGTGGATGCTATCGAAGCTGTCCATGGTTGGCTGAATTCTCCCGCGCACCGTAGTGTATTGTTGGATCCGGAGGCAACTGATATCGGCACTGGGGCGTACGGAAAATACTACACGCAAGTTCTCGTGAAATCCGACAAGAAAGAAAACATGAAACCGAGTCGTATGGAAAAGTAAATCACGGTAAGATCCAAGTCCCATTTTCATCGGTAGCGATGCCTCTTACATAAAGAGGTATCGCTTTTTTCATTGCGTAAATGGCCGCGCGTTTTTGAATGACTGGACGATCTGTTTCTAATAGCGGTAACAATTGATGGATGCTCATACTATCTAATTTTTTGGCGTTTTTCCCGAATCGCGGATCACTTGTCATGACACCGGGAACATCTTTAAAAAATTCTACATGTGATGCACGCAATGCACCGCCTAACGCAATGGCGGTCAAATCGCTGCCCCCTCTGCCAATTGTCATCACCTGGCCAAATTCATTGATTCCTTGAAAACCCGGGATGATGACACAACCGGATTCCCGTAAGCTGTCAACGATCATTGTAGGATCGATATCACTTATTGTTCCATCCCCAAAATCACCGGATGTCCAAATGCCTGCTTGAATTCCATGTAGGATTCTGTTCGGGATGCCCGCTTCTTCCAATTCGGCTGAAAGAATTGCTGATGCGATGAGCTCTCCGCATGAAGCTGCAAGATCACTTGCGGCTTTTGAATAGTTGAATGCGTCGGTCAGGCGTAATAACCGATCTGTGGAGTATGGTTCATCTCCTCTTCCAATTGCTGAAACGACCACTACGACATTTTGATGGTTTTCTAATCCGGATTTTATGTGGCCGATGCAATTTTTTCGTGTTTGTTTGTCTTTCATGGCCACTCCGCCAAATTTTTGAACTATCATTCTAGCTCCCAACTTTCTTCGTGTCGTTCGTTGCATTTCCTTCATACGATAAAGTATGGTTCGCTCTCAATATATTCGCTATTCATGAAAATTGTTCGGGAAGGGGAGGGGGCTTCTGTTACTATCTGAGATTCTGAAAGATTGGCCCTGTATGGTTTCGGGAAGTGTTGGTGTGCCGGTTAGCGGCATTACGGAGAGGTCAGGAAATGTGAGGGAAGGATTCATTTTCGTCGCAAGGAAAGGTGCTCGAGATGATGGGGTTTTGCATGTCCAAGAAGCGATTGAACGCGGTGCTGTCGCAATCGTCTTTGATCGCAATCAAAACACGGCTTTCGATGATATTCAGGAAATCACGCTAATCACAGTGCCTGATGGGCGGAAGTTCATTTCGCATGCCAGTGCCAAGCTTGCCGGGAATCCGTCCGAATCACTGAAAATCATTGCGGTGACAGGGACCAATGGCAAGACGACGGTTACGCATTTCATCGGCCAATTATTAACGATGCTCGGTGAGCAAGCGGCAGTCATCGGAACGACGGGAATTTTCATGAATGGCAGGAAAGTTATTTTTGATGTTCCTGAAATGACAACATTGCAAGCGGAATTCCTTCATCCGCTGTTGAAGAAATGCTTGGAAGCAGGCATGAAATATATAGTGATGGAAGCTTCTTCCCTAGGGCTATCAACATCCAGATTGGATCACTGCAAGATTGATATCGGGGTTTTCCTTAACATCGGGGTTGATCATTATGAAGAGCATGGTAGCAAGGAAGCCTATTTAGCTGCAAAAAAGCGGCTTGCGACGATGGCAAGGAATCTAGTTGTCAATGGCGATGATCGGCAATGTATAAGGCTAGTCGAAAACGCAAATAGGCCGGTCCATTTTTTCAATGAGTTGATGGTTGCGGGCAGGATGATTCCTTTCGACTTGTATCCAACCTGTTTACCGGGTAAGCATAATCGATTAAATGCCCTTGCCGCTGTTACTGTCATGGAAATACTAGAGTGGGATCCTTCTGTGACATTGCCTCTTTGTGATAAGCTCATATTGCCGGAAGGACGTTTGCAATGCTTGCGGGAAAGGGAAGTGAATGTCTATATCGATTATGCTCACACACCAGATGCTCTTCAAACGGTATTGGCTTCTCTCACCGAAGAGTCTACAGGCGAATTGATCACCGTTTTTGGCTGCGGAGGCAATCGTGACCGAGGAAAGCGGCCGCAAATGGGAAAAGTAGCAACAACTTATTCAACGAAAGTTATTATTACAACAGATAATCCGAGGAATGAAGAACCGTCTTCAATAATAGAGGAGATTCTGGCTGGAATTAATTGTGAAAAGGAAAAAGTCATTGTCGAGATGGATCGGAGAACGGCAATCGAAAAAGCGATACGATATGCCAAAGCCGGAGATATCGTTTTGATCGCCGGGAAAGGGCATGAGAGAACGCAGCAAATCGGGCAGGAACTTCTCACATTTTCAGATTATGAAGTAGCGGAAGAGGCATTACGTAAGAAGAATTAGTAAAACAGGTCGGAATGCATGCACATGGGACGCTTAATTTGGTATGATTAGTTGGAATGGAGGGAAAGCACTATGATGATGACGGATGAATGGATGTCAATCATTGAGCAATCAGAAACACTCTCCGACATGTTGCTTTCTTCTGAAATCGTTGAAGAATACAGAAGAGCGAATCATGCCGTTTATTCCGACAAAACGTTGGCAAAAGCGATCTATGATTTTACCAATATGAAGGAGCGTTACGAAGAAGTGCAGCGTTTCGGCAGATACCATCCTGACTATAAGACAGTCATGAAAGATATACGTATACAAAAAAGGGAATTGGATATGAATGAGCAAGTCGCGGCTTTGCGTCTTGCGGAGAATGATGTGCAAAGACTGTTGAATGAAGTCAGTGCAATCATTGCAGGAGCAGTATCCGATTCCATCAAAGTGCCCGCCGGGGATAGTTTTTTTGTGGATACATCTTGCGGGGGCGGGTGTGGTACGGGCGGAAGCTGTTCCTGCTCGGCTTAGGCAGTTATGTACCAGTAAAATAAAAAACGGTTGTCTGTCATTGAACAGGCAACCGTTTTTATTATGAATTTTGTTGGATGACTTCCATTGCAAGTGCCGGCTTGTCCGTGATGAAGCCCGCAGCTCCGGAAATTAAAAGCTTTTCAAATGTATCCTTGTCATTAATATGAGTATAGTAAACTGCAACATTCAAATTGGATAGAAAATTGATGAAGTTTTCCGAGTTCATTGGAAATGGACCCATTTTTTCAGTAATGCAGAATAAGTCGGCTCGTGGGTTATATAAATGTCCGAATTTGCTCGAAAAGGATGCATACGCCTTTTTCACTTCGTCATTACCCGCTCCGATGGCCACTCTATTTTGCGCATATAGATTGAAGCGGTCCGTTTGCTCGTCAAATGCGCTCATGACAATAACGCGCTCCTCTGATTCCATTTCCTCTAAAAGGCGCCACAGCTTGGATGGCATTAGACTGCCTTCGTATGTATCCGGCGAGTCCTTAAGATTAATAGCAATCAGCATATGAGGGTAGGCAGTCAGTAATTCACGTAAACTAATGATTTTCTCGCCTTTGCCACGAAAAGGAAAATGGCCATTGTCATCTTCGAACATATAGCCTGCATCGGCTTTTTTCAATTCGTCTATTGTATAATCGGAAATCCTGCCGGAAAAATCAGTAGTCCGATCTGCAGTTTCATCATGGAAGAGTACGATTTCTTCGTCTTTTGTCAATCGGATGTCGACGGCGAATCCATGGACTCCGAGCTCTGCTGAATTTGAAAACGCTGCCATCGTGTGCTCAGGAGTGCTTGACATTCCACCGCGATGCGAAAGGACGACAGGGTCCTCGAATTCGAGTGCTTCCTTCCGAGGGCGTGGTTGGGGCTTGGCAACTACTTTGGATGCAGCCCAAGCGGCTACTCCGGCTGCTCCCACTGTGAGAGCCATTTTCGTTTTTCTTCCCATTTTCGTATCCTCCTCTACTTACGTATTCGTATACTTTCCTCATTATAATGGAAAAAACGGAAGATGTCAGCAATGTTCGGTTGCAGCCCATTTCTCTACTATGGTATTGTATGGGGTAGGAAAAGAGGGGAAAACCATGATTGATCGACAAGGGATAATTGTATATCTCCATCATTTGAAACAGGCCAAATCGTTACGCAAGTATGGCCATGTCCATTACATTTCCAGAAAAATGAAATACATTGTCATATATTGTGATCAAGTGGACGTTGATGATACAATCCGTAAACTTGAGCGCCTTCCGTCCGTTAAAAGGGTGTTGCCATCCTATCGTCCATTCGTTAAAACGGAATATGAAAATGTGAAACCAGACAAGGCGAAGGAATACGATTATAAAATTGGTCTTTAATCACAATGTATTCGCTTATTGTAAAGGCGGGACAAGATGATTAAGACGCAGTATTCCTGTTATATACTGATAGAACAATTTGGTGTCGGCAAATTCAGAGGAATGCTTCAGTCCGATGAAGATCGGTTCCTGTCCTTGTTGCAAGGAAGTTTCCTCGAAGAGTAGCCTTCTCTTTGATTTGGATTCACCTATTTGAGAAATACCTTCCCTGCATATGTAAACCGGCATGAAATTACTGTTCCGGGCTGGGCGGAATGCGGCTGCCAGGGAAATCGCTTGTCCGCCATTGGTTTTTGAAGAAAAAATGAAGGTTCTTAGAAGCCGGTGTTGATTCGTCTCGATTAGTTCCATCAGTTCGTAGACGTCTCCATACCCTTCACCTAATTCAATAAAATACTGTTGTAACATGAACGACACTACCTTTCATCAATCTGAATATAGTTCATCTTATCATTTTTTACTCGCTTTAAACATCCCTGGCGATTGAGGTGCAGCATTTGAAGATCATACTCCGCATAGTCGGTCTATTAGTCGTTCTAAATTCAGTTTTACTCTATATGCATTATAGTCGATTGGCAGATGCAAGCGGGACACCGGCTACGCAATCCCGGTACATCCAGGAAATCGAAGTGATCAACAGGACGGACGCTCTTTTCGTCAGGCATCATTTTCATAACTTGGACGGAGGACGTCATGAAATCCTTTTGCCGATGGAAAGCCGGAACGCTTCCTGTTATTTAGAAATTGAAACTTCATGTATGAGAATCAATGAAAATGCAACTGCGATATTGGAAGGGAAGGAGAGCCGGCAATCCATCTCCTACGAAATCCCAAAGACCGAAAAAATGGTCAGTAGAAAGCTTTTCAGAGAACCATTCGCCTCTTTACGAAATGCGAGGTCGGATTCTACTATTCTACATGTCACCGATGAAAGCGGAATCGGTGGAATGTGGGTCAGCGGACTGGAATTGATCGGATCTAAAAAAATGGATATGGTCGATTATTCATTGTTCAAGGGAAAAGGCAAGGTAGCAGACCTCTATTGGCAAGAAAAGGAATTGCCCCAAACATATAAGGGAGGACGGCTCTCTATTTTCGGCGACTCGATTGATGCTGCTATAGCGGATCAACTAAATAGCGCTTTAGTGAAATTGAATGCCGGACATATTGTCATCTTGTTGGATTCGAAAGGAAAACCCCTTCAAACGTCAAGGTTTTTAATTACACAGCTAGAGCAGACGGAACTATCCGACTTGGTTTTAGACAGGGGTGTACGTTCGCAGTTCGCCATTTCCGATAAGGAACAACTTGTAGCCGGATTAGCCGCTTCGATAACCATAGATTCGCCGTCTGGTACAAAAGAGGCCAAAAAGGCATTTGAAGTATTGAAGCGTTCATTGTCAGCAGATCAGTATGATCGATTGAAGTCCCGCTTGGCAGAGAAGCAAGGTGAGCGATTGGATGCAGTTGAGTTGGATAAATTGATCGGCGAAGTTTGCGGATGGAAAACCTCTTTCGTCCAAAAGAACACGATAGGAGACTATCCGTTCATTTTGGAGGATACACGGATGATTACGATGAATGGTGAAGCCCAAGAAGATATTCAGGCCGTACTTATGGAAAAGCAAACACTGTATCCAGCAAACAAGGTTCTGACAAGGTTCGGCTATTCACTATCGACAAATGAAAATTCAATCTATATCGAAAGTGAAACCGAGAATTTCAGATTTTCACTACGTGATCCTTTCTATGTATTGAATGGTAAAAGATATGAATTACGTGAGAAGCCGTTTGTCCTCATCGATACTGAGTATTATTTTGAGGAAGATGCGTTAAGGCGTCTGTTCCAATTATCTATACAAAAAAACGAAGAGACAATCATCGTCAAGTCTATGACAGGAGGGGAATCGAAATGAGGGTCGTATCCGGATCCAGAAAAGGGACACCATTAAAATCATTGCCTGGCAATTTGACGAGACCGACTTCTGATAAGGTGAAAGAATCCCTTTTCAATATAATCGGTCCTTATTTTGACGGAGGAATCGCTGTGGAGCTATTTGGTGGAAGTGGTTCCCTATCGATCGAATCATTGTCAAGAGGAGCAGACCAAGCTTACATTTTCGAAAAAAATCCAAAGGCCTGCTCCATCATCCGTGATAACGTGGAAAAATGCAGATTCACAGACCAAGTACATATTAGTAGAAATGATGCAAGAAACGCTATTCGGGCATTGCCGGCCGATATTCAAATTGATTTGCTGTTTATTGACCCACCGTATGCCGAAATAAAATTCTATGATTTGGCGGATCTGATGGCGGAAGCCGGCATGTTATCCGATGGGGCAATTATTATTTGTGAACATGATAAGCAATTGACACTTCCGGATGCCTATCAGGAGTTTCAAAAGACGAAAAATCCGATCTATGGAAACAGCGCAATTTCCATCTATATGAAATGAGGGAGCAACAATGACAAAAATAGCAGTTGTGCCTGGCAGCTTCGATCCGATTACGAATGGTCATCTGGATATTATCGAACGTGCAGCCAAAGTGTTTCCTGAAGTGAGAGTGGCTGTCATGAATAATTCATCCAAAAATCCTTTATTCACAGTGGAAGAGAGGATGGAGCTAATCAGTGTCGTCACATCGAAATTCCCGAATGTCATCATTGAGTCATCTTCAGGTCTTCTTATCGATTATGCCCGTGAGGCAGGGGCTTCCGTCATCGTTCGTGGTTTGCGGGCGATATCCGATTTCGAATATGAAATGCAGATCACATCTATGAATAGAATGTTAGATGAAAGCATTGAGACATTTTTCGTCATGACGAAAAATCAATATTCATTTCTCAGTTCGAGCATCGTTAAAGAGGTTGCTCGGTATGGAGGAGATATATCTGCCCTCGTCCCTTCAGTTGTGGAAAAGGCATTGCGTGAAAAGTACATAGGTTAATAAGGTAATGGAATGGTTATGACATGAATTTTTGTCATAACCATTTTTTATAATAAGAAATATAAAATGATTGGAACAGTGATGACACTCCATATTCTGCTAAGGAAATATGGAATAAGGGGGATATCGGCGGTTTTCGCAATGACAAATACTTGCATATGGATGCTTAAGCCGTTCAGTGAAATGATTGCGGCGATTAAAAAAGGGAATACTGGACTCGTGAAAAAATGGTCGGTCGCCGATTGGACACCTGAAGTCATCTCAAATATGGCCAGCAGGAATGTTTTTGTGAATCCCAAATCAATAGTGAAGGCCTTCGATATGGCAGACGTCAATACATTTCCAAGGGCGGAAAAAAAGATTACGGTAGTGGCGACGAGTATGATGACTGTGGAGCTTTCCTTTATTGACTCCAAAAAAGGAGAGCTTACACGTTTTTTGGGCACTGGAAGTTGTGAAGAATCCAATTCCTGCTGCCCCTTCTTCATGGCTACGAGCGTAAATAATAAAAAAAGGATATTTGCAATATGAATAGCGGCCAAAAGTTTCCATCCCGATGTAGTATCTCCAAATAGCTCAGTCCCTACAAAGCCGAGTATGAACATGGGACCAGGCGCATGACAGGCAGCTAGCAAGTAGCCGCTTTCGCGTCTGCTCAACTCCCCGATTTTAACCATTTCCGTTACAGTGACCGCTCCGACTGGAAATCCTCCGAATGAACCGAGGACGTACGCCTTCATATATCGTTTCCAATTGTTCTTTGATGGATTTTCCACAGGTACTTTCAAAAGCCACTGCGTCAAAATGATATAGGGAAGCAAATAAGGCAGCAAAGCGTGAACAAATAATTGTGCACCGGCTTCGGCACCGTCATGTGCGGTGCCGGGCTGCAAGATGAAGAGGATAATTAATCCCCAAATGACCACGATGCTGATCATAACTTTATTTGTTGCTGTGTATCTGAGACGTACTTCATTCATGTGCCTCCTTCAGCGATGTTAGATGCAAAACGTTGTCGTTTTTTTCTTTATACTGGATATTTTCGATGGTACACTAGTAACCAGCCAGCTATTCATGTCTAGCTTTGGATGCTAGCTACTCGGGTTTGGGGAAGCGCCCTCAGCTTTTCTTGTTATATATATGTCCCATCTGTACAGGCTATTAATGGAGGTGTGTGGGTATGAAGATGAAAAGGGTTGGATTGTATGCCGTCGCATTGCTTTTTCTATTGTTTTTATTCATTTATCCTCTCGATGCATACATATCGAAACCGGGTGGAGCTTATGATTTGGAGCCAATTGTAGAAGTCGAGGGCGGTGACAAGGATGATGTGGGCACATTCAGCCTAATGACAATTTCGATAGGGAAAGCAACACCATTTTCCTACGTTGCCTCTAAATTTTCCGACCGGATGAAGGTATTGCCTATCAACAAAGTGAGAAGGGAAGGGGAGAATGACAAGGAATATAACATACGTCAGAAAAAACTCATGTCAGATTCCCAATTCAACGCAATTACGATCGCATTCAGCAAAGCCAATATACCAGTCGATATTACGTATGATGGTGTCTTCGTCGTATCTGTCCTGAAAGGCGGAGCGGCTGATGGCAAGCTTCAAACTGGAGATAAAATTCGCTTCGTTGATGGTAGGCAGTTGAATGAGGCCGGACAGTTTGCATCGTCGATTTCCGGAAAAAGCAAAGGCGATAAAGTGATGGTCACCATAGAACGGGATGAGAAGCTCATAGATGTTGAAATCATTTTACGCCCGATACCCAAATCCGAAGGTCGTATCGGTCTAGGTATCGAATTCCAGGAGGACCGTGAGCTGTCAACTGATCCTAAAGTGGATATCCACACAGCCGATATCGGCGGACCGTCTGCGGGGCTTATGTTCACTTTGGAAATTATGAATCAGCTGCTTGACGAGGACATAACGAAAGGATACAACATCGCTGGTACCGGTGAGATGTTATCTGATGGAACAGTCGGCCGGATAGGCGGAGCAGATTTCAAAATCATGGCAGCTGATCGTGAAGGAGTGGAGATCTTTTTCGCCCCAAACGATTATTTGCCGGATGAAGTTCGGCAGAAGAATCCAGGCATTATGACCAACTATGAGGAAGCCGTAAAAACAGCAGAAAAAACAGGTACGAAAATGAAAATCGTACCTGTAACAACGATAGATGACGCCTTGGATTATTTGAAGGACTTAAAAGAGAAGTGATCTTCCATAATCGGCGATGTTTGATAATCCAAGCCGATTTTGGAGGCACTCGTCCCTTTTCCTAGAGCTAAAGCATAAATATCGGATGCGGTGATGTCCATAGCCAATGAAGGATCGGAAAATGATGCGACTTTGCTTATAAGGGGCAAAGATAATTCCTTTTTCCGGCCGTTTAAGTAGGTACGTCCTTCATTGGTCATCCCGAGTAATCGCAAATAAGTAGGCTTTTCCATTTCAGCCTGCCTAATTTTCGTGAAGCCGGTCAGTATATGTGTTAGCATCCGTTGTATCCTGGTCCAAGTATAGCGCTTTGATTTCACTGTATCCATGAATGATTGAAAGGAATCCTGTGATTGCGCCGCACGGAAGATGAGATTTTCAATTCCTTCCGAAACATCTGCAATTGTACGTAACCGGTCAGGTCCATCCCGTAAAATCATGAAACGAAGGAATGGGTAAAAGCTCTCCCAGTTGCCGAATACTGCTCTTTCCGATTGCCATTCTTGCAACAATTGTTTTGTCACAGGCGGAATGAAATTGGAAACTTCATCTAGCCTTTCCGAGCCGAAGAACGATTTCCGGATGCCTGTCGCACTTGCGATTTTTTGACTATCCAATGAGTCATCATGGTAGCCGGCTCCCATCCGTTTGATTGTCACGGCTTTCATTGATGAACCGATCGACTTCGCGGCTTCCATGTAATGGAACCCTAAAATATTATTCGGCATAGTCAAGTCGGCAACCGGAATAGAAGATTGTCCCGCTAGAATTGTTTTGTACGCTTGATTCAACGCCATTGGATAGCTTACGCCTTCCGCAACGGCAGCTTTTACTGCTGTTTCATATTCATCCGTATAGCGTTCAATCAACTGTAAGCTATTTTGAAAAGACTCTATAGTACCGTCTTCACTTCCGAAACAAAAAGCGCTGCATCCTGCCGCGTCGAGCAACTCGATGGCCCCTTGAGCAAAAGCTTGCGCGTTTCCTGTTGCAAATCGGTAAGGAAGCTCGAATACAATGTCCACGCCGGAAGCCAACGCCATCTTCGACCGCGTCCATTTATCGACAAAAGCCGGTTCGCCCCTTTGCAGGAAATTACCGCTCATAACTGCGATGATGACATCGGCGCCAGTTTCTGATTTGGCCTCCTTTACATGGTAGACATGTCCATTATGCAAAGGATTATATTCAACGACGATGCCTGTAGCTTTCAATTTGTCCACCCCTTCGATATAATCTAATTGAATTATACGTTGTTGAGATTTAGGTGACAAGAAAATATCTTGACATCCCTTTTTATCCATTATATAATCAACAGTGTTGTCTTGAGGTGATATAGACGTGAAATGGTCAATTCATCAACTACAGAAATACAGACAAGGAGCATTGCCGCTTGACGAAGCGGTCAACCTTGACTCCGTCAAAAAACGGAATCCGGAAATCCGGGATATTAAGCCTGTCCACGTAACGGGAAGCTGTATAATCGGTTCAAAAAAACTGACTTGCCATTTCCACCTCGAAGGTGTAATGACATTACCCTGTTCACGAACATGGGAAGATGTCGAATTTCCATTTTCGGTGGAAACAGACGAGCAGTTCAGTTGGGACGAAGCCACACTTGCCACGGATGATAATATACACCCGGTAATCGGGGAAATTATCGATCCGACCCCCATCTTTGAAGAGTTGATACTTCTGGAAGTGCCTTTGCAGATTTTCAGCGAAAATGCTGATGAGATGAAAAGCGCTGAGGGTAAAGGGTGGTCTTACACGACCAATGAAGAACATGAAGAGCGGCTCCGTGAAGAGAAGAAGAAAGTTGATCCGCGTTTGGCGGGCTTAGCTGATTTTTTCAACACGGACAAGGAATAGACGATACTAAGGAGGTGCCTCAAATGGCAGTACCAAAAAGAAGAACTTCAAAAACATCTAAAAGACTTCGTCGTACGCATATTAAGCTACAAGTTCCAGGCATGACAACTTGTGACAATTGCGGCGATATGAAACTTGCGCACCGCATTTGTAAATCTTGCGGTCATTACAAAGGTAAAGAAGTAGTAGGGGAATAATATTCTCTGCTTAAAGACCACCGTGAGGCCATGGCTCCGGTGGTTTTTTTATATTATAAAATGGAGGGTGGCCGTAATCAGATGCGTCAAAGGTCCCGAAAGGACGATAACTTTTGAGAAGTGACCGATAACTACTCTGAAATGATCGATAACTCGATTAACTTGATCGAAACCTCTCGGAAAATGACCGATATCCGTCAGGAAGTGATCGATATCTTTCATCCAACTACCTAAGGAGGGATTTGCATGTCCTATAAAATTGAAATCACTGATGGAATCGCCATGTTCATTATCAATCGTCCGGAAATGAGAAATGCAATTAACGGTGTAGTCATGGACGGTCTCGAAACCTTTTTAACAAAAGTAGAAACTGATAACAGCATAGCGTACGCAGTCATAACAGGAGAAGGCGACCGAGCATTCTGTTCAGGCGGCGACCTGTCGGAATTCCACGGTTTCCGCACGGCAGACGAAGCTTATCCGATGCTGAGCAGGATGGCAGGATTATTATATAGACTGTCGACATTGCCGGTTCCCGTTATAGCAATCGTCAACGGAGCAGCTGTTGGCGGAGGTTGTGAAATTGCGACTGCATGCGATTACAGACTCGTCTCCGCAAGCGCAAAGGCAGGATTCATCCAAGGGACGCTAGCTATTACAAGCGGTTGGGGCGGCGCGTCGCAACTGTTTGCTAAAATGAACAATCATGCTGCCACGCTGAAATTATTGTCTGAAGCGAAAGTACATACAGCACAACAGTTGCAAACAATCGGATGGGCAACGGAAGTTTATGATGGAAATCCACAAGATGGTTTAGACAATTTCATTTACAATATGAAAAATATACATCCATCCGTACACAGAGCATATAAGAAGATAGCGATTGCAAACTGGAATCAATCCGGAATCAAGGAACGCATGCTCGAAGAAGCCGCCCAATGCGCTCAACTATGGGAAAGCGATGCACATCACGAAGCCGTCGCAAACTTCCTGAAGAAAAAATGATTTA
The DNA here is from genome assembly GCF_023715245.1 of Sporosarcina luteola. Lineage (GTDB taxonomy): Bacteria > Bacillota > Bacilli > Bacillales_A > Planococcaceae > Sporosarcina > Sporosarcina luteola_C. The sequence continues at coordinate 1,985,726 of NZ_JAMBNV010000001.1, read as the reverse complement.
GCTAGTGCAATGAAGCCGGAATCAAATATATCGGGCATTTAAGGTCAGATAATGATAGGAATTCAGATAAATAGTTGAAAACGGTTTCATTCATCGTATAAACTAGTAATGGGGAGAAATTAAAACAATGCAACTAAGGGGGATGCCTATATGAATAAGATACTTATTGCGAATCGTGGGGAAATCGCATTGAGGATCATGAAGACATGCAAGCGGCTCGGCATCAAGACTGTAGCTGTGCATTCGGAAGCCGATGAACATATGCCGTTTGTGAAATACGCAGACGAAGCCTATGTTATCGGACCTGGTCCTGTACTCCAGTCCTATTTGAAAGCGGATGACATTATCGAAATCGCATTGAAGGTGGGAGCGGATGCCATTCATCCAGGCTATGGGCTAATGTCCGAAAACGCTGCATTCGCCCGCAAAGTAAGCGATGCAGGCTTGACATTCATCGGCCCCGACGCTGAAACGATTGAATTGATGGGTGATAAAATCGCTTCACGAATGAAGATGAAAGCCGCTAGTGTACCGGTTGTTCCGGGAACCGACGAAGGGGTCGCCTCTTTGGAGGATGCGATACATGCGGCAAATATGATCGGCTATCCAATCATGTTGAAAGCGAGTGCCGGCGGTGGCGGTATTGGAATGGTGCGTTGTGAAAGTGAGCAAGCGCTCAGTCAACATTTTCAATCCGTCAAAACCCGTGCAAAATCCTATTTCGGAGATGATGTTGTTTTTCTCGAAAAGTTCGTCGAGAATGCTCGTCATATCGAAGTACAGATATTCGGTGATGATAAAGGGAACATCGTCCATCTGTTTGAACGGAATTGTTCCGTACAAAGACGCAACCAGAAGGTGATCGAAGAATCTCCTTCCCCATCATTGTCAGAAGAAGTGGCAGAGAGGCTGTATGAAGCTGCTGTTGCTGCAGGGAAAGCCGTCAACTATCGGAACGCGGGAACTGTGGAATTTATTTTATCCGAAAACGATGATTTTTATTTTCTTGAAATGAATACCCGATTACAAGTGGAACATCCAGTTACTGAAGAAGTGACCGGCTATGACCTTGTTGAATGGCAGATCGAAGTGGCAAGCGGCAATGAATTGCCGGTCAAGGATCAGCAACAGATCAAAAGTTCAGGCCATGCGATTGAATTCCGTATTTATGCGGAAGATCCCGCAACATTCATGCCCTCGCCAGGAATAATCCGCAAAATGGACTGGAATGATTCAGCCAATGTGCGCATCGATTCAGGTTACGAGGAGGGCGGAAGCGTTACGCCGTTCTATGATCCGATGATTGCTAAAGTGATCGTCCATGCAGAAGGTCGACAAGAAGCAATAAACAAAGCGGAAGAATTCTTCACTTCCTTTACGATTGAAGGAGTTAAAACAAATATTCCACTCTTTCAGAAGTTCATAGGATCAAAAGAATTCGACCATGGCGATTATACTACAAACGTTTTAGCGGAATGGTTGAAAACCAAAAAGGAGGAAGTGGAAAAATGACACAAGTAAAAGCTGCAATGGCAGGTACAGTATTTACAGTGAACGTTGCTGAAGGTGATGAAGTACAGGCGGGCCAAGTGATCATCGTCCTTGAATCGATGAAAATGGAGATTCCAGTAGAAACAGAAATTGGAGGCAAAGTGACATCGATCAATGTCCAAGTCGGCGATTTCGTGAATGAAGAAGATGTACTTGCGGTTATCGGGGAATAAGGACAGCTGGTTCTACAAATCGGCAGCCTGAAGGGTGAATGTGATCGGGAGGGGAAGAACAATGACGAACATGACAGAGCAGACGGGTTATAATGAAAAACTGAATGAAAGACTTGAGAAGGTGTTGTCGGGAGGTCATCCGAAATATCACGAAAAATTGATGGAGCAGAATAAGCTGTTCGTGCGTGATCGACTCAAGCTCCTTTTCGACGAAGGTAAGTATATGGAGGATGGCCGCTTCGCAAACTGTGAAGCTGACGATTTGCCAGCGGACGGCGTCGTTACCGCCATGGGGCAAGTGAATGGGCAAACTGTTTGTGTCATGGCGAATGATTCAACAGTGAAAGCCGGCTCATGGGGATCAAGAACGGTTGAGAAGATTATCCGCATCCAAGAGATTGCCGAAAAGAATAGAGTGCCGATGTTGTATCTTGTCGATTCTGCAGGGGCTCGTATTACGGATCAACTTGAAATGTTCCCGAATCGTAGGGGTGCGGGAAGGATCTTCCATAACCAAGTGAGGCTATCAGGCTTCATCCCTCAAATCTGTCTATTGTTCGGGCCTTCGGCGGCTGGGGGGGCGTACATCCCTGCATTTTGCGATATTGTCATCATGGTGGAGGGGAATGCTTCCATGTATTTGGGATCCCCGCGGATGGCGGAAAAAGTGATCGGCGAGAAAGTGACGTTGGAGGAGATGGGCGGAGCGAGAATGCATTGTTCCGTCAGTGGATGCGGTGATGTCCTTGTTGAAAGCGAAGAGCAAGCAATCAGTGAAGCACGTCGCTATCTAGGCTTTTTCCCGGCTAATTTCACCGAGAAACCTTCCGTCATAGATGCAGTCGCGGCCAGGACGGGAAGATCACTCGAAGAAATCATCCCCGAGAACCAAAATGCGCCGTTCGATATGTACGAAGCAATCAATGCGTTGATCGATGAGGACAGTTTCTTTGATATTAAGAAACTATTCGCTCCGGAACTTATTACCGGACTTGCGCGTATTGAGGGTCAACCTGTTGGAATCATTGCAAACCAACCGAAAGTGAAAGGGGGCGTCCTGTTCGTCGACTCGGCGGATAAGGCGGCCAAGTTCATTACTTTATGCGATGCATTCTCAATTCCGCTTCTGTTTTTAGCGGATGTCCCCGGCTTCATGATCGGTACCAAAGTAGAACGAGATGGCATTATCCGTCACGGTGCTAAATTGATCATGGCAATGAGCTCGGCTACGGTCCCTAAAATATCCGTTGTTGTCCGGAAAGCTTATGGTGCTGGACTTTATGCAATGGCGGGTCCCGCATTTGAACCAGATGTTTGTATTGCGTTGCCGACAGCGCAAATTGCAGTGATGGGACCGGAAGCTGCGGTCAATGCGGTATATTCGAATAAAATCGAAGCGATTGAGGATCCGAAAGAGAAAATTGCTTTTGTGCAGGCGAAACATAAAGAATATAAAGAGGAAATCGATATTTACAAGATGGCTTCCGAGCTGATAATTGATGAAATCATCGCGCCTTCAGACTTGCGGAGTGTGCTTGCCGACCGATTCCGTTTTTATTCGACAAAAGAACTTCCGTTGCCACCTAAAAAACATCCCGTGTATCCTGTATAATCGAATATAAGGTAGAATAAGGGCGCCTTTTCCGAAGGTCGCCCTTTTTAAAAAGGGGGATTTGCATGGATGTTGTGATCGCTGGAGCGGGTTCTATCGGTTTGTTAATAGGCTCTTATTTGGCGGAAGCGGGTTTGAAGGTCGTGTTTTTTGTAAGAAGGGAAGAGCAGGCAACTCTCATTCGGCAAAAGGGAATCAGTCGCATTAATGGTGATCGGTCAGAAACAGTATTAGAAGTGGATGCACAAACAGATGTCGGGAAACTGCCGGAGAATGCCTCTTGGATAATCTCGACGAAGTATGAAGGGGTAGCGCCAGTCGTTGAGGTGATTCTCGATAGAAATATAATGAATCCGGTAATGTTCGTTCAAAATGGATATGGTCATTTCGAGTTTATCCGTGGAACTTCAATGTCGGACGTGTTTTTTGCGACTGTCGAGCATGGCGCAGGCCGATTGGATGACCGGACTGTTTCCCATAACGGCGTAGGTACGATAAACATTGCTCCTTATCGGGGCGATGAGACAAGTTTTGATTTCATGCAAGCTGTTAGCTCAGCTGTATTTCCGGTGGCATATACGAAGGATGCCCACCATATCATTTTCCGGAAAGTGCTGATCAATTGCATGATCAATCCGTTGACAGCGATTTTGCAAGTGAGGAACGGTGAATTAGTCCGGAATCCTAATGCCAAACTACTTTTTGATCAGTTATATGATGAACTTATGGCTGCATTTCCGGAAATGAAAAATGATTTGCCGAAAACCGCTGTTGAAGGAATATGTAGGAGAACAGAGAACAACAGATCTTCCATGTTGACAGATCGTGAGAACAGGAATTCTATGGAGATAGAGACAGTGGTATCATCTGTCCTTCAAATGGGTGAACGCCGCGGCGTCCGCTTGCCGCTATTGGCAACGCTTGAGAAATTACTGCTTGCGATAGATAGGAGTTGATTGGCGATGGTGAATGTTCTCCTGTCGATCCTTACGGGGATCATTGTTGTATTTCCATTTGTCATTACAATCGTATTCCTGATATTTATGAGGAGGATGGGGAAAGCTCCTGCTGCGGTCATTGGGAAAGCTGCGGATTTTACAACCCCTTTTTTATTTTTGTCAGTATATATCACATCAATGACCATTTTTGGTAAAGGTATGGGTTTTTATATTACTTCGATCGCCATTCTCATCGCAATTATCCTTACTGTTGTTGAAAGGGTGAAGGAGAAAGAGTTTAAAATAGGACGTGTTATGCAGAAAACATGGAGATTGTTTTTTTTATTGCTCTCACTTTCCTATATCATTCTTCTTGTAATCGGTATTACCTTTAACATACTGGAATATGTAAAATGACAGGGATTTCATTCAGGTGACAAGCGTATATTTTTCATTCCGATGAATGAGAATGATATACTCTGTTCAAACCAGTAAAAAGGGGCATCAATGATGGAAATCAAGTCAATGGCATTGGATAATGAAAACAAGGTAATGCAGTTTTACAATCATGACGAACAATTCATACATAATTTTTTTGACTATAGAAATGAAAACCGTTCATACCCTGACAGGCTGAAGGAGCTATCCGGCCGTCCATTCTTTAGGAAAGAACTTTCTTCTGTCATCCGTTCCTTCATGGAGCCATTTGGAATTTCAAAGAAAGCTTCAACATATCTAGAAGAACTTTCCGAAAACGGAGTTGTTGTCGTCGGCGGCCAGCAAGCGGGCATTTTGACAGGGCCTCTCTACTCCGTCCATAAAGCGATTACGGTCATCCTGCTCGCGGAGCAAAAAAGGAAAGAGCTTTCCGTTCCGGTCATACCTGTGTTTTGGGTTGCTGGCGAGGATCATGATCTGAATGAAATTAATCACGTCTATACGGAAAATTCTTATGGGATTATGAAACATAAGTATCCCGAGAAATTCATCCTGAAATTGATGGCATCCGACGCGACTTATTCCCAAAAGGAAATGATGGCATTTGTGGAAGATGTTTTTCGTCAGTTCGGTGAAACGGAGCATACGAGGACTTTGATGGAGGAAGTTTTGACCGCGGTCGAAAAGGAAGAGACATTCACCGGGTTTTTCGTCAGACTGATGAACGGACTTTTCCATGAACAAGGACTTTTGTTCATTGACTCGGCGTATAAACCATTGCGTGAAATCGAAAAAAGCTATTTCGCTCAATTCATTTCTGAATCCGATGAGCTCGCTAAATTGGTCGTTAAGAATGAAGCGCAGTTTGCAGAGCTGGGACTCGGTAAGCCGATTGAAGCTGAAGAGGATGCTGCGCACCTGTTTTATGTGCATGAAACTGGACGAGTCCTTTTATCGAAAAAGGATGGACATTTTGTAAATGACAGTACAGGCATCCGGTTCACAAGTGAGGAAATGATGAGGATCGCTGTTGAACAGCCCTGGCTGTTGAGCAACAATGTCGTAACACGTCCTGTCATGCAAGACCTAGTCTTCCCGGTTCTCGCTTTCGTTGGCGGGCCGGGTGAAATTGCCTACTGGGCTTTATTGAAAGAGGCTTTCCAGCTTTTCGGAATCCGGATGCCAATCATTGTTCCACGTGTTTCAATGACATTGGTATCCAAGCGCGCGAAACAGGCAATGGAGTCAATTTCATTGACGATGGAAGATGTACTTGCCGGAAAAGTCTTCGAAGTTCGGGAGCGGTTCATCGATTCATTGCAAAATGAACGGTTTGAGAGACTGCTTGCAGAAACAGAGATGCAACTGAAAGGAAAGTATGAAGAACTGACAGAAGGTTCAAGTGCATCGATGCGTCAGTTGCTTGAGAAGAATTTGAAATTCCATGAAAAACAATTGGATTACCTAAGGAAGAAGGCAGAAGAGGAGTTATTGATCCAACACCAAACGGCTCTCCGTAAATATAGCATCCTTGAGAATGAGCTGTTGCCGGATGGATCACTGCAAGAGCGGATATTCACGCCTTATCTCTTCATGAATCAATATGGCCCAGATTTGGTTCAAGATTTGCTTCGCCAACAGATCAAAATGGATGGAACCCATCAGATCATCTATTTATAAATGATGAAACAACGCCGATGCAGGCATTTACAGACTGCATCGGCGTTTTTTATGGGTTTATGACGTTCGGAAACTATGATTGAATGCAATCTATATCTCAATGAAACAAGTACTATATACATATTTTACAATGAAAATAGTTTTTGAGTGGAGGAATGTGGAGGGATGTGGTACATTAAAAACATATAGTGGGGTGAAGAGTATGTTCATGGGCGAATATCAGCACACTGTAGATGCAAAAGGCCGTTTGATAGTCCCGTCAAAATTCAGGGAATATCTGATGGATGGCTTTGTGCTGACTCGTGGATTGGATAACTGCCTCTTCGGTTACCCTATGGAGGAATGGAAACGGCTGGAGGAAAAATTAAAGGCGCTGCCGGTTACGAAGAAAGATGCCCGCGCATTTGCCCGGTTCTTCTTCTCAGGGGCCACTGAAGTTGAAATAGACAAGCAGGGTCGTGTCAATATTCCAACCTCATTACTCGACTACGCGAAAGTTGAAAAGGATTGTGTCGTCATTGGCGTTTCAAGCCGAATTGAAATCTGGTCTAAATCTTCTTGGGATTCCTATTACGACGAGTCAGAGCAATCATTCAATGAAATCGCGGAAAACATCATCGACTTTGACTTTTAATACGATAATTATCAATTGGAAAGTAGGCGGTTTCGATGTTCGATCATATAACAGTTTTACTTCATGAAGCCGTCAATGGGCTCAACATTAAACCGGATGGCATTTATGTCGATTGCACACTTGGCGGAGCGGGACACAGTTTAGAAATCGTGAAGATGTTGTCGGCAAATGGCAGACTCATCTGCTTTGATCAAGATACGACAGCAATTGATGCTGCCAAATTGAAGTTAAACGATTATTTGGAGCAAGTCACATTCATCCACTCCAACTTCCGGAATTTGAAAGATGAACTGGCAAAGATAGACGTGCATAAAGTGGACGGTATTCTATACGACCTTGGTGTTTCCTCTCCACAGTTGGATACGCCGGAACGTGGATTCAGTTACAATCACGATGCCTTACTTGACATGCGCATGAATACAGAGGCGGCATTGACTGCTTATGAAGTGGTCAATGAATGGCGATATGAAGATCTGGTGCGCATCTTTTTCAGGTATGGTGAAGAGAAGTTTTCCAAAGGGGTCGCCCGCAAGATCGAAGAAGCGCGGAATAATGCACCGATCAAGACGACAGGCGAGCTTGCAGAGTTAATCAAAGAAGGAATCCCAGCTGCCGCTCGCAGAACCGGTGGACATCCGGCGAAAAGGGTTTTCCAAGCAATACGGATAGCGGTGAATGATGAGCTAGGGGCAGCGGAGGATTCATTAACCGACGCTTTAACTGTCTTGAATCCCGGTGGACGCATTTGTGTCATCACATTCCATTCACTGGAAGACAGACTTTGCAAGACAATCTTCAAAGAAGCGTCTTCCATGCCGGAACTACCGCCGAATTTGCCGATTGTTCCAGAAGGGATGGATCCCGAATTCAAACTGGTTACGAGAAAACCGATCCTTCCAAGTACAGATGAAATTGAAGTGAATAAAAGATCCAGGTCTGCAAAACTGCGGATCATAGAGAAAAAATAAAGGGGGAACTTGTAAATGGCATTGGAACAGAGAAGCTTTCAAATGAATACGGTCCATGAGGTACATGCACCACAATCACCAAAGACAAATGAAACACAACAGCCGGCGAGGCGTTCACGAAAACTTTTCTCTACAGGAGAAAAATTTCTGTTCGTGCTGTTCGCGGCAGTTCTCGTACTTTTCTCTACAATGATTTTGCATACTCAAGCCCAAATCAATGATACGAACAAGGAAGTGCAATTAATCAACAAGGAAATCGACGAAACGGCAAAACAAAATACAGAATTGTCCATACAAGTGAGCGAGAAATCTACATACGAAGTTATTTGGAATAAAGCGAAGGAGCTCGGCTTGAACCTGAATGAGAAAAACGTAAAGGTCGTGCCTGGACGATGAAAAAGAAATTTCGATTTCAATGGGGAGCCTTCCTGATGTTTCTGGTTTTTGGAGGGCTCTTTTTTCTTTTGTTTGGAAGATTGTTAAGCATCCAAATTACGGGACAGGCCGAAGGAAGACAAATGGCAGCAATGGCGGAAGCTAAATATGCGCGCGAGTCGATTCTAAAAGCCGAACGAGGTAAAATCATCGACCGGAACGGTGAAGTGATCGCTTCCGATACGCTGAGCTACCGGTTGATTGCAATTTTAAGTGAAAAAGCGACTGAAAAAGGTGCGAAAAAGAAAAGGCATGTCACTGATTTTGACAAGGCTGCCGAATTGTTAAGCAGATTCATCCCGATGGAAAAAGAAAAGATGATTGAAATCAGGGATGCAGCAGTGAAAAGGAATACGGATACGTACGAGACGTATCAAATCGAATTTGGAAAAGCGGGCCGGGATATTAGCCATGAAACAATGCTGGCCATTAAAGAGGCTGCTGATAAAGAAGGTGTTACAGGTCTACAGTTCATCGAAGATAAGAAGCGTTTTTATCCAAACGGGAATTTCGCATCGTATTTGATCGGATTTGCGATGAGAGAAGAAGATGAGAACAAGAAAGTTTCAACGATCGGTAAAATGGGACTAGAACAGACCTATAACAAGGAGCTTACCGGTATAGACGGAAAAGTGGATTATAAAACTGATATTTGGGGATTCATCTTACCGAAATCTGAGAAGAAGGTCGTCGCTGCTAAAGATGGACTGACCATTCAATTAACAATTGATAAAACAATTCAGAACTTCGTCGAAGATGCGATGAATAAAGTTGAAGAGAAATATTCACCTAAAAAAATGCTTGTCATCGTCACAAACCCGAAAACTGGAGAAATTTATGCAATGAGTCAGCGCCCATCCTTCCATCCATCCACTCGTGAGGGATTGACGGAAAACTGGCTGAACGATGCCATCCAGAACACAATTGAACCTGGCTCAACGATGAAGATCTTTACATTAGCCGCGGCGATTGAGGAAAATAAATGGGCCCCTTCCGCTGAGTATCAGTCTGGACAATATAAGATCTACGATAAAACAATTCGAGACGTCAATCGGACCGGCTGGGGGAGAATCACTTTCTTGGAAGGATTCCAAAGATCCTCGAACGTTTCAATGGCTTATTTGTTAGAAAGAATGGGCGACCGGACATTCATCGAATACCTACGTGGATTCGGGTTCGGTGAAAAGGTGGGAATCGATTTACCGCACGAAGTTCCGGGCATCATTTTGGACATAAATCCTAGTGAAAGGCTGACGACTTCATATGGACAAGGGTCCACAGTCACTCCAATCCAGATGATCCAGGCTGCGACAGCCATTGCAAATGACGGTAAAATGATGAAACCGTATGTTATCGATCAAATAGTCGATCCGAATACGGGGAAAGTTGTGGAAGAACATAAGGAGGAAGAACGGAAATCTCCTATTTCGTCGGAAACTGCCAAGCGAACACGTGAGGTATTAGCTTCCACAGTCACATCAGATGTTGGTACTGGCCGGAAATTCGCACTTTCTGGATACTCAGTCGGCGGCAAGACAGGAACGGCGGAAATTCCGAGAACAGATGGCAGAGGATATCTGGCCGGTGACGGCAATTATCTTTATTCATTCCTCGGAATGGCACCTATCGACGATCCGCAGTTATTGACGTATGTAATCGTCCAGCAGCCGAAGCTTGAACCAGGCCAATACGGTTCGGATCCGGTTGCTGAGTTATTCACTTCCATAATGGAAAGCAGCTTGAAGTATATGAATATACTTCCTGAAAATAGTGAAACATCTTTGACGAAGTCATTATCAGACCATATTGGAGAAGCTGCGGAATCCTCGATTGCAGACCTTGAACAACAAGGTTTTTCACCGATACTGATCGGTGAGGGAGGAAAGGTGAAAAGCCAATATCCTGAAAAAGGTACAAAGCTGAGTGAAGGTTCTATTGTGCTCCTTGAAACTGAAGGCGATACCACTCTTCCAAATTTTTCCGGGTGGTCGAAAAAAATGGCGTTATCATTTAAAATGTTATCTGGGCTTGATATCCGGTTGAACGGGGATGGATATGTGACAGAGCAAAGTCTTTCCGCGGGGGCCGTTATCAGCAAAGATGATCCTGTAGTGCTCCAGCTTAAATCACCGGAAGATCAACATACACCAATCGAGCAGAATGAAGAGGCAGAGGAGGAGGACGTGGAAGAGATAATTGGTGGATGATGTATAGCTGTCCTCGCCCTTTCATAGGTTGATAGAAAAACGAAAGGTGTGGGGCTCTGCGTAAATATGCTGATTTGCAATCGAAGAAGCGGTTGCGGGCAATTTTCATCATTTTCCTCATTTCCATATCCATGGTTATAGCAAAGCTCTTCCACGTCCAAATCATTAAACATGAATGGTTGAAAGCGCGTGCGGAAGAGAATTGGGATCGGGAAATCCCTTTTGGAGCCATCCGGGGGGAGATCCAAGATCGCAATGGCCAGTTGATTGTTGGAAACAAACTGGCTCCGACGCTTTATTTTATGCCCTCCCAAAACAAGGAACCGGAAAAGGCGGCCGCGTTATTGGCGGACATTTTGCAAGTTGATAAAGAAAAACTGCTGGAGAAGATGACGAAAAAAACGTATATGAACAAGTTAGCGCCTGAAGGGAAAAACATTACCCAGGAACAGGCGACGGAGATTGCGAAGTTGCAAATCGATGGCTTGTATACAGGGGTGGATTTCGTAAGGAACTATCCGTATGGTGAAATGCTGTCTAGGCTGATTGGGTTTACTGGGTTTGATGGAACGGGCCTTGCAGGCATTGAATATGCATACGATGAGATCTTGCAAGGCACTGGAGATAAAATACGCCTCTATACAGATGCGAAGGCGATTCCTCTGCCGCATGTCGACGATGGTTTTCAGACAGGGAAGAAAGGGGCTACCATTGAACTGACGATCGATATCAAAATGCAGAAGGTCATGGAACGGGAATTGCTTCAGGCAATGGAAAAATACGATGCCACCCAAGCGATTGGAATTATCATGAATCCGAAGACAGGCGAAATCCTCTCATTGGTTTCCATGCCGACGTTCAATCCTGCCGAATACCAGGATGCCGATCAAACGATCTACAATCGGAACTTGCCAGTTTGGATGACGTTTGAACCGGGATCGACATTCAAAATCCTCACGCTTGCCGCGGGCTTGGAAGAAAAAGTTATCGACCTTCATCATGATCACTTTAATGACCCTGGCTACACGATGGTAGCCAATGCAAGGTTAAGGTGCTGGAAAAGGGAAGGGCACGGGCACCAGTCTTTTTTAGAAGTTGTTGAGAATTCCTGCAACCCGGGCTTCATAGAAATCGGCCAGCGTTTGGGCGGTGAAAAGCTTGATAAATATATTCGGGATTTCGGCTTCGGTGAAACGACAGGATCAGGAATTGCGGGCGAAGCAAAAGGGATTCTGTTTTCTAAAGAAGCATTTGGTCCGGTCGAACAAGCAACAACAGCTTTCGGCCAGGGGATTTCCGTAACGCCAATCCAGCAAGTGCAGGCTGTAGCGGCTGCAATTAACGGCGGTTATCTGTATCGTCCGTATATTGTAAAGGAAATTAAGAATGATAAGGGAGAGACGCTGCAATCGTTTGAACCCGAAATGAGACGCCGTGTCATTAGCGAAGAGACGTCCGCCCAAGTGAGAGAGGCGTTGGAATCGGTTGTCGCAAAAGGTTCCGGCCGAAACGCTTTCAATGATGGACTCCGTGTCGGCGGAAAGACGGGCACTGCCCAGAAGGTTGTCAACGGCAATTACAGCGATGGCGACTATATCGTTTCGTTTGTCGGGTTCGCTCCGGCGGATGATCCCGAGTTACTTGTCTATATAGCAGTTGACAGTCCGAAAAACTCGATTCAATTTGGGGGCGTCATCGCGGCACCGATCGTCGGCAGAATCATCGAAGAGATTGCTCCGATAGCCGGCATCGAAAAGAGGGAAGGGCAGATTGAAAAAGAATACCGATGGGGAGATGCGATTACGCACCGGGTGCCGGATATGACAGGCATGACAAGAGGAATGGTTGCCCGCCAGCTTCACACGTATCGTATAGAATGGCATGGAGAAGGCGACGTCATTAAATACCAAATGCCAGTCCCCTATTCCTTGATGACGGTGGACGATGTTATTCATGTTTACACAGAAGAATGATAAAGCTCAAGGCGCATACAAAGCGCCTTGAACTAAACAATAAAATACAATTACAGTTTCAAAACAAGTAAGGAGAACATATTATGACACTCGTCACGACAATAACGGTTATTACCGTAGCATTTCTATTAACAGCATTAATCGGGACCGCAATCATACCATTGCTCAGAAGGTTGAAATTCGGTCAGAGCATCAGGGAAGAGGGTCCCGAAGCACATAAGAAAAAAGCGGGCACGCCTACAATGGGCGGCCTTATTTTCCTGAGCTCCATTATCATTACGATGATTGTCCTCTCATACATATATGAAGATGTACTGACTACACAGTCCATTGTACTGATGATTGTGCTTGCCGGTTTCGGTGTTATCGGATTTTTTGACGATTTCATCATCGTCGTCATGAAAAGGAATTTGGGATTGACATCCATCCAAAAACTTATTGGCCAAATCATTATTGCAGTTATCGCCTTTTTCCTATTGAAAATGGGTCCGTTTGAAACGACAGTGATAATTCCTTTTACAAATTTTTCAATTGACCTAGGAATTTTCTACGTCGCTTTCCTCATTTTTTGGCTCGTCGGGTTTTCGAATGCTGTCAACTTATCCGATGGTCTAGACGGGCTTGTTGCAGGCACTTCAACAATTGCCTTTGCGGCATTTGGTGTACTTGGGCTAGTGTATGAACAATTTGATATCGCAACGTTCGCATTTGTTGTTTCAGGTGCAATGCTTGGCTTCCTATTGTTCAATATGAAACCAGCCAAAGTATTCATGGGGGATACTGGTTCCTTGGCGCTCGGCGGAGCGATTGCAATGCTATCAATCCTAGTGAAGCAAGAACTTCTTCTCCTCGTCATTGGAATCGTCTATGTTATTGAAACATTATCGGTGATGATTCAAGTAACTAGCTTTAAGTTGACTGGAAAAAGGGTATTTAAAATGAGTCCGATTCATCATCACTTTGAATTATCCGGATGGTCCGAATGGAAAATCGTTATTGTTTTTTGGGGAGTGGCACTTATTGCCGCGATGATACCCGTATTGTGGGAGGTGATGTAAATGGGAAAGCGAAATGAGCTCAAAGGCAAGAAAGTCCTTGTACTTGGCCTTGCTAAAAGCGGCCATGCTGCAGCAGATCTCTTACATTCACTAGGGGCATTCGTAATAGTCAACGATTCCTCCCCGGAGACGGGAAGCGAAGAAGCAAAAGCGCTGCGATCAAAAGGGATTATAGTCATTTGTGGCGGTCACCCGGAAGATATATTGGATCATGACTTTGATGTTATCGTTAAGAATCCAGGCATCCCTTATCACAATCCAGTCATTCAGCAGGCGGAACAGAAAGGGATTCCAATCTGGACTGAAATAGAGCTTTCATATTTGGTAAGTGAAGCACCAATTATCGCCATCACAGGATCGAACGGAAAGACGACAACGACAACGCTTCTATATCATATTTTGAATATCGGAGGCAAAAAGCCTTTGATTGCTGGAAATATTGGAACTGTAGCGTGCACAGTGGCAGAAAATGCAAGACCCGATGAAGTTATTGTCATGGAGGTGTCCTCTTTCCAGTTGGCCGGAACGGAAAACTTCCGCCCGAAGATCGCCGTCTGGACAAATTTATACGATGCACATCTTGATTATCATGGAACACCTGAAGAATATGCCTTGGCGAAAGCGAAAGTTACAGCTAATCAGACCGAAGAGGATTTCTTTATTTATAATGCAGATCAACCTGAAATGAGGCCGTACGTCGAACGGTCTGCTGCCTGGAAAGTCCCTTTTTCTCTACAAGGGAGACATGCAGAGGGAATATCAGCGGATGATGAGCTAATCTACTGGCAAGGCGAACCGTTTGTTAAAAGGTCGATCATCAAATTGCTTGGTCAGCATAACTTGGAAAATATTTTAGCCGCTACGGCTTCTGCCATTCTTATGGATTGTGACAAAGAAACAATAGAAAATGTGCTAAGTTCTTTTACAGGAGTTCGTCACCGCATGCAGTTCGTTAAAGAATTGAAGGGCAGAACATTTTACAATGATTCGAAAGCGACAAACACATTGGCGACAAGAAGCGCCTTATCATCCTTCCAGTCGCCCGTTGTATTGATTGCTGGAGGTCTGGATAGGGGGCATTCATTCGAGGAACTGAGGCCATATATGGGCAGGGTGAAGGCGGTACTTGCACTCGGCGAAACAGCCGACCGGCTTATCGATTTTGCATCTTCATGTGGAGTTCAACATGCGTTGAAAGCCGACTCGATGGAAAAAGCTGTGCAAGAAGCATTTGCAATATCACTTGAGGGTGATCAAATCCTACTGTCTCCCGCTTGTGCAAGCTGGGATCAATACCCGAGTTTTGAAGAACGTGGAGATGCATTTATCGAAGCTGTCATGAAGCTTTAAGTCAGCCATTCACCACTTGACCAATAAGACGGAAGGATGCGTTCACTGGATCGGAAATTAAAAGCTGCCTTCGTCATTTCGGCAGTATCGTTGTCATTGATAGGATTGGTTTTTGTCCATTCGGCAGGCTCGTATTGGGGGCAAGTGCACTATGCGGATTCATCCCCTTTCATCGTTAAGCAAGGGATATACATGGCTGTTTCTATAGTTGTGGCATTTATGTTGATGAAAGGGCCATGGACATCCAGTGAGTCATTCTGGACCGCCTTTTATTACATAACGATCATCTTGTTAGTTGCGGTTATGATACCCGGCATCGGTGCAGTACGGAACGGATCCCAGAGCTGGATTGCCCTCGGTCCATTCAGCATCCAGCCTGCAGAATTCGTTAAAGTGGCACTCATAGGAAAGCTTGCTTGCAACATGAAGCAGTCGGCTGGAAAGAGGCCGTTCAGACTAAGCCATTTTGTTCTCATTTTACTTCCGGCTGCTTTAATCATGTTACAGCCTGATTTGGGTTCTGCAGTGATCATGATTGTCTCAGCTTTTGTAATTTTGTTTTTGGCAGGATATCCGCTGTCGTTTTTCGGTATACTCGGCTTTGCGGGTATAGGGGCGTTTGTTGCTCTTATTGCAGCTGCGCCATACCGATTGGAACGTATAAAATCGTATATCGATCCTTGGAACGATCCCCTCGGAGCTGGATTTCAGGGTATTCAGTCGTTGTTCGCGATTGCGCCGGGAGGATTGTTCGGCCATGGTTATGGAAATAGCAGGCAGAAATATTTGTATTTACCCGAGCCGCAAAACGACTTTATATTTTCTATCATTGCAGAGGAGACGGGATTTATTGGAGCGACATTCATTCTTCTCCTCTTTTCCATACTCCTCTTGTCCGCATTTGGAATTGCAATCCGGACGAATGATTATAAGTCATTTCTAATGACAGCAGGTATGGCTTCGATGATCATCTTCCAAACGTTCCTGAATGTCGGGGTTGTCTCTGGGTTGTTGCCGGTCACGGGGGTTACATTGCCGTTCATCAGTTATGGCGGCTCTTCCTTGCTGACGACATGGATGGCAGCAGGAACCATTTTACATTTCGCTTTTTATAAACAACGAGGTTGAAGGGAGGGCGGAACATGGATAAAGTGATAGACATCGAAGAGCGGATTCCTTCCATGAGGGAAAAACGGAGAAAAAAGACGAATAAGAAGTTTTTATTCATCATTGCCGTTTTCTGTATCGCCCTTCTTGTACTTTTATACTTCCAATCTCCACTTAGCAAGGTTGGTGAAGTGAGAATTAAAGGGGCTTCCCTTCAAAATGACCACTATTATTATGAAAAAAGCGGGATTTTAGAAGGAACTTCATTTTGGGGATTTAAAGCGAAAGACGTGGAAGAAGAACTTTTGAAACTGGAAGGCGTCAGTAGTGTTGCCGTCACAAGAAAATGGATGAGGGATATCGATATATCAATTGAAGAATGGAAAACCGTCGCTTATATGGAGAGTGCCGGGGAATATAGTTTATTGCTCGAAAATGGTGCGTTATTCGAAGGTGACGGAAATTATCCAAACGTGCCTATTTTGAATCATGTGGACAACCCTGAACTTCGAAAAAGACTGACAAATCAATTGCTGAAAATGGATAAAAATGTTCTCCAATTGATTTCCGAAATCATCTATACTGGGACAGAGGAGAATCCCGATACGATTATTGCGTATATGGACGATGGGTATGAAGTCCATGCGATTCTTCAGACGTTTGCGGAGAAGATGGATTATTATCCGGATATCATTTCCCAACTGGGAGGGATTGAAAAGGGGATTGTCAATATGGAAGTGGGCATTTTCTTTACACCATTCAGCAAAGTTTACGGAAATGACGGTGTAGAAGAAGGGGAAGGTGATGAAGTTGGCGAAGAAAATGAGTGAGGACTACAAAAATAGAGGAAGATACATATTATACTCTTTCGTCTTTCTCATACTCGGTTTCATCTTCGCATTCTCCTATCGTACATTAGGGAAGGATAGCAGCGAATTGGCCCAGTCCCCGACATTTCAACAGGAAGAACAGTATCGGGAAGAATTGATCGTTCAAAAGGAGCGGAATAAGGAACTTGCTGATGAGATTCATGCGAAGCAAATTGAAATCCGGGACTTTGAGCAATCCTTTTCAGAGAACGAAGACAATCATACCGTACTCGTCGAAGAAGCAAAAGATCTAAGGTTGCTTCTAGGCGTCATTCCGGCTTCCGGTCCGGGAGTGCGTATTACATTAAAGGACGGCGATTATGATCCTGTCGTACAGAATCCCAATGATTATATCGTTCATGAAAGCCATGTGCTCCGTGTTGTAAATGAATTGAAGATTTCTGGCGCACAAGGGATAGCAATCAATGGACAGCGAATTTCAGCCAATTCGTATATCAAATGTACAGGGCCCGTCATCACGATTGACGGCAGGACGCTTCCGGCTCCGTTTGTCATTGAAGCTGTAGGTGATTCTGAAGTCTTGTCGGCAGCTCTGAATTTGGGCGGTGGAGTCATTGATGGATTAGTGCATGACAATATAGTCGTCACATTGGAGCAAATGAAAGACATCAAGCTTCCCGCTTTACGGGATGAGGCATGAGTAAACAGTAAGAAGGAGGGTGTTCGTTGAAAAAAGCTATCAATTGGAAATTCACAATTGTCCTCCTGCTGATCGGATTTATGATTGCTGTCCAATATAATACGATGGAACATCCTAAGGAACGTGATACGAGGGATATTTGGGCAATTCGCCAAGAGTTGGCGGAAGAGAAGAAAATCCATTCAGAGCTTCTTACCGAAATCCGTGATTTGGATAGAACGATCTCCTCATATAGGACGTTAAGTGAATCTAGCACGGGACAGGCATTGAAGGATACAGTGGACAAGCTGCACAAAAAGGCGGGAACAACAGATATATCGGGTCCTGGCTTTACGATCGAAGTTCGCCCCTCTGTGGAGAGCGTAGCATATGGAATACCAATCACGAGTATTTCATCCGATCTACTGACCCGTTTCGTCAATGAGGTGAACCGATTTAAGGGCATTCACATGGAAGTCGACGGCAAGCGATATACGGTGATGAGCTCGATTCGAGTCATTAATGGCGTCACCACTGTAAATGGGTTGAATGTCTCGACTCCGCCCTTTACGATAAAAATCATATCTCCTACGATGTCCGATAGCGAAAAGCTATATAATTATTTGTTAGCATCATCCATCCATGACGATTTTTATCTTGATAATCTCGTGTTGGAAATCAATCAACCGGAAAGGGACATAACGATCCGGGGATATCCCGACAAATTCAAAAATCTTTATTTGAAAGAACTTCCGAAAGGGGAATGACAATGTGGTTGCCACTGCTCGGATTACTTCTAGGAATTTCGCTGGGCCTGTTAACAGATTTACAGATCCCGCAAATTTACAGCAACTATTTGTCCATCGCCGTGTTAGCTGCACTAGATACGCTTTTCGGGGGAATACGTGCTCATCTTCAACAGATTTATGATGATAAGGTGTTCATTTCCGGTTTTTTCTTCAATATCGCACTTGCGGCCGGTTTAGCTTTCCTTGGAGTGCATCTCGGTGTGGATTTATATTTGGCCGCCGTATTCGCATTCGGAGTAAGGCTATTCCAGAATATCGCTGTCATACGAAGGATTTTGCTGACGAAATGGTCAGATCGAAGTAAGGTTTCTGAAACAAAAGTTCAGGAGTGAAAGGAATTGAGCATCGGGTGGAGAAAATATTTAGACAATACGACTCTAATACAATAGAATGTAAGATAAGGACTGTAATGGGAGGTGCCGGGAATTGAGTCAATCTACAATTTATGTATCACTTGATATAGGATCTTCGTCAGTCAAAGTACTGATCGGTGAAGTGGATGGCGGATCCCTCCATGTAATCGGGGTAGGTAACGTCCAATCAGCAGGCATTCGTAAAGGGACGATTATCGACATCGATGCGACTGTCCAATCCATCCGCAAAGCGGTGGAACAGGCTGAACGAATGACGGGTATGCAAATCCGGGACGTCATTCTTGGCATCCCTTCCAATGGCGTGCTGCTGCAAGACGTAAAAGGCGTTGTAGCCGTCAATTCGGAGAACAGGGAAATAACGGATGACGACCTTGATCGGGTTATGAAATCCGCACAAGTCATGTCGGTTCCTCCTGAGAGGGAAATCGTCAATATCATACCGAAACAATTCATTGTGGATGATTATGATGAGATAAAGGATCCAAGAGGAATGATCGGCGTCCGTCTTGAAATGGATGGTACTCTAATTACGACTTCCAAAACGCTAGTTCACAATATCTTGCGATGCGTCGAGCGTGCTGGCCTCGTAATCCGTGAAATTTACTTACAGCCACTCGCAGCCGGGCAGTTTGCTTTGACAGAGGATGAAATGAACCATGGCACGGCATTTATCGATATCGGCGGAGGTTCAACGACAATCGCAATCTTTGGGGATAACCGCTTTATTTCAACTGCTGTCATTCCAGTTGGCGGTGATCATATTACAAAGGACTTGTCGATTATTCTTAAGACACCTACAGAGCAAGCGAGAAAAATCAAACATCAATATGGACATGCCTTTTACGATGACGCATCGGATGATGAACTTTTTGAAGTCCCTGTCATTGGTGCCGATTCGAAAGATCAATATAGTCAAAGATACATATCGGAGATCATAGGTGTCCGATTGGAAGAGTTATTCGACTTGGTTCTTGAAGAGCTGTACCGTATGGGTATCCATGATTTGCCGGGCGGTGTCGTCTTGACTGGCGGAACGACGAAGCTCGACGGGATTTTGCAACTTGCAAGACATGTATTGAGAACGAGGGTACGAATCCATACTCCTGAATATATCGGAGTTCGTGAACCGATGTATTCGACTGCTGTAGGACTTATCCGTTATGCTAGTATGGAAGATAGCTATTTTGGAATAGCAGCTGAATCGCAAACTGCTGCCACACATAGCGAGATGGATTACCCATCTTCCAGTAAAAAGAAGGTCGCTGTCCAACCAAAAGAGAAAAGGACAAGCTTCATGAACAAAACCAAGAGATTTTTTGATGGATTTTTTGAGTGACTGATGTAAATGTGGTCATATAGGGATTAGGAGGAGAGAGCATGCTGGATTTTGATACAAATGTCGATGCACTCGCAGTCATTAAGGTGATTGGAGTCGGTGGCGGCGGAAATAACGCGGTTAATCGCATGATTGAACATGGAGTGCAAGGTGTTGAATTCATTGCAGTGAATACGGATGCGCAAGCGCTTAATTTATCCGAAGCTGGAGTGAAATTGCAAATCGGAGCCAAATTGACTCGTGGACTAGGTGCGGGGGCAAACCCTGATGTAGGGAAAAAAGCGGCTGAAGAAAGCCGTGAACAAATAGAAGAGGCGCTTCGCGGCGCTGATATGGTGTTCGTAACTGCCGGTATGGGCGGAGGTACAGGAACAGGTGCCGCACCAGTGATCGCCCAAGTGGCAAAGGATCTTGGAGCGCTTACGGTAGGTGTTGTCACACGCCCATTCACTTTCGAAGGAAGAAAACGCCAAACGCAAGCTATCGGTGGAATCGCGGCGATGAAAGAATCGGTAGATACGCTGATCGTCATTCCAAATGATAAATTGTTGGAGATTGTCGATAAAAACACGCCGATGCTTGAAGCATTCCGTGAAGCTGACAATGTTCTCCGTCAAGGGGTGCAAGGGATTTCAGACTTGATCGCTGTCCCTGGACTTATCAACTTGGACTTTGCAGACGTGAAGACGATCATGTCCAATAAAGGTTCTGCACTTATGGGAATCGGTATGTCGACAGGTGAAAACCGCGCTGCAGAAGCTGCAAAAAAAGCCATTTCAAGCCCACTTCTCGAAACGTCGATCGATGGAGCTAAAGGTGTCTTGATGAATATTACAGGCGGGTCCAATCTAAGCTTGTTTGAAGTTCAAGAAGCAGCAGATATTGTTGCTTCCGCTTCCGATGAAGATGTTAATATGATTTTCGGTTCTGTCATTAATGATGGCTTGAAGGACGAAATCCTTGTTACAGTCATCGCGACAGGATTCAGTGAAGAGCAATTGAGTCCTTCAAAGCCTTCAAGGAATCCAGGATTCGGCGCTGCACGTCAACGTGAACCTCAGCCTGTGCAACAACAGCCTTCGCATACGCGACGGGAAGAGCCACAACAGCATTTCCAACAGCCTGAGCCGACACGACAACAGCAAGGCCATCAGCAAGAGGATGCTTTGGACATTCCGACATTCTTACGCAACCGCAGAAGATAATAAATAGTAGAAGCTCTCCGGCAGTCCAATTAGGACATGCCGGAGAGCTTTTTAGTTTGTAGTCCAATGCAACAAAACATATACCGTTAGCAACACAACGTAACCCGCCCATCTCCGCTGTTCATGTCGAATATTTACTATAAATTATCCCTTGTTCCGACAAACATTGCGGTCACGAGGTGTTATCCTTACGTACAAGGAGGGCAAGCTGATGTATGGAGAACTCATTATCGGCATTAACATGGTCTTCAATTATGTGATTTTGTCCTTTGCAAACCGGATGGTCAAGGCACAAGCTACTAGGCTCCGTCTATTGCTAGCTTCGTTGGCTGGGGCATTTCCTGTTGTTCTATTCCCTGATTCCTGGATCGCCATCTTCGTGGCTTTCGGTGTAATGATTGTCTGTGCATTCGGAATATCAATTACCTCACTCGGCAACCCAGCTGTCATTGTATTGGTCGGTGCACTTTTCGCTGGTGGCGCGCTAACGGTTTTCATGGATAAGTTCATGTTTTCAGATTCTAAGTCCACAGTTTTCATCAGTGCACTTTTAGCTTATGTTTTTCTGTATTTATTAAAGACAAAGTGGTTGGATGTAAGAATGGCTCGACAGCTGTCCTCCTATTCTGTCGAGTCGGTTTTGTCCATTTGGAATGAAACGATTTCAATTCCGAGTTTCATCGATACAGGAAATCGATGCACAGAGCCACTTTCAGGAGAACCGGTGCACTTTGTTTCATTCAAATCAGTGGAACGCTTTATGCCCGAAGAGTTGAAAGGGCCTTTGCTTACATGGAAAACAGAAGACATGCCCCAACTTTCAATTTTCCCAAAGAAATTTCAAAAAAGTTTGCGGTTGATCCGTCTTCAGACGGTCCAAGGTGCTTCCTGGGCGGTCGGTTTTAAGTTTGACAGATGGGTCGTCGGAGAAGGGAGTGAGCTGCAAGTAGGCTATATCGTCTTTACCAAGCAGGATAACAGGTATCCGGAAGGGGCAGGCGCCATAATGCACGCCTCCGCATTGGAATCCATTACAACCGAAAGGGGAACGAGTCATGTTGCAGGGACTTAAAAAATGGTTGGCGATTGTCAAGAGCTTCTTCACTAGAAAAAAGAGCGGTACGTATTACATCGGCGGCCATGAATCGCTTCCAAAGCCATTAACACGGGATGAAGAAGCAATTGCAATCCGGGCTTTCATGGAAGGGGACATGGATGCGAGGGATACGCTCATTGAAAAGAATCTTAGGCTTGTTGTTTACATTGCCCGTCGTTTTGATAACACGAATACACATATTGAAGATTTAATTAGCATCGGGACAATCGGACTTATAAAAGCGATCGAAACATTTAAAAGCGATCGCAATATTAAACTGGCGACATATGCTTCAAGATGTATTGAAAATGAGATACTTATGCATTTAAGAAAAACGAATAGGACCCGGTCGGAAATTTCTTTTGATGAACCGTTAAATTCCGATGCAGATGGAAATGAGCTTTTGCTGTCCGATATTCTGGGAACAGATGAGCATATTATTATTGACGACGTTGAAAAGAAATTAGAACGGCAACATATGATTGAAGCGATCAGCACTTTGGATGAACGGGAGAAATATATAATGGAATGCCGCTTCGGATTGACAGGAAGACTCGAAATGACACAAAAGGAAGTTGCAGAACTACTTGGTATTTCTCAATCTTATATATCCCGTCTTGAAAAAAAAATCATCTCAGATTTACGTGACAGACTGAATCACCCTATCGCCTGATGGTTGAAATTGGCGAATTGGATTTCGCATATTCCGCAAGTGTGAGGACAAACTATTTTGTACAGTCATCTACAGAATGCGGAGGAAAAGCGAATGATGCGTACAAGAGTTGAAATCTGTGGTATCGATACGTCCAATTTGCCCTTACTGTCGAACGAAGTGATGAAAGAAACGTTTATCCGGCTTCAAAGTGGTGACGAATCGGCAAGAGAAGAGCTTGTAATTGGAAATTTGCGGTTAGTTTTAAGTCTTGTTCAAAGGTTTGCTTATAGGGGGGAGCAAGCAGACGATCTATTTCAGGTTGGCTGCATCGGATTATTGAAGTCCATTGACAATTTTGATTTGAAACATAATGTCCGATTTTCAACATATGCCGTCCCGATGATCATCGGTGAGATCAAAAGACATTTGAGAGACCATCATGCCATTAGGGTATCCAGATCGCTCCGTGATATAGCTTATAAAGCAATCCGGGCAAAGGAACAATTCGTGAATGATCATCAGAAAGAGCCTAGAATATCCGATCTTGCAGAAGCGACGGGCATTCCTGAGGATGATATTTTATTTGCTCTGGACGCAATACAAGATCCGATGTCCCTCCATGAACCGATGAATGGCGACGGCGGTGATCCTGTTTATATTATGGATCAATTGCAGGATAAGAAAGTGTCGGAAGAGCGTTGGTTGACGTATGTGTCGGTTAAGGAGACTGTGTCGGGCATGACGGAAAGGCAGCAGCTTATTCTGTCCAAGCGATTCTACTTAGGGCAGACACAAACCGAAATTGCAAAAGAACTAGGCATTTCCCAAGCCCAAATTTCAAGACTTGAGAAAAATGCAATGCAAATTATTAGAGATGGCATGGAAAATAAATAATCAGTAATAAAGGGACTGTCTAGAATTCAGTAAAAACTGACACTAGCAGTCCCTTTTACTGTTGATTTCCGCTTCAGGCCGACGCTTTCCTGGGGGCGTGGCTTGAGCCAATCGAACCACGAAGAGTTCGATTTGCCTTAATTTCTGCGCTCTTTGCAGAAATTAAGGCATTCTACAATATCCTGCTAGCAACGCTCCGCTTGTGCTCGCAAACGCCGTTCTTCGTAACGGCGTTCGCTTATCCCCAAGGAGTCGCCGCCTTACGCTACAGTCAACGGAGCTACTTTTAAGTTGTTGCGCATAAGCTATATAAACATAAAATTTATTATCTATACCCATTGTTTAAGGACATTCAATAACTTTGTAGCTGTTGTTTGGAGTGCCGGAACAGATGGCAATATCCCCTTTTATAGGGAAATATTTATTAACATTGGAGGGATAAGAATGCGTTTTTCGGAATTGCAGAAAAAAGAAGTGATTGAAGTGAAAAAGGGCTCGTTCCTTGGATTTGTACAGGACGCGACAATTGATATGAAAAACGGCAAAATTGACGTGCTGCAAATTGGTGGAGCAGAAAGATCCCTATTCTTGGAATCGAAAATGAAGGATTTAAAGCAAATTAAGTATGACGACGTCCTTACAATCGGCAAAGATATCGTATTAGTAGGGAAAAAGGCTGATAAATGAAGACTTATCATTGATATGTGTCCGGTCAATTGATACAATAAAGCAAAGTAAGCAGAAAGATAGTGATTTTATTGGACACACTTCAACAGCGTATGCAAAAAATAGAACAAGGAATACAAGCAGCCTGCGATCGTTCGGGAAGAAAACGTCAAGAAGTAACAGTCGTGGCGGTAACAAAGCAAGTATCTGCAAGCAGGGCACGCGAAGTCATCGAACTCGGCATTACGGATCTTGGTGAAAATCGGCCGGAAGGACTTCTAGCAAAGCAGGAAAGCATCCAATCCGAGAAGAACAACTGGCACTTCATCGGTAATGTGCAAAGCAGGAAAGTAAAAGATATTATTAACCAAGTCGATTATCTGCATTCACTGGATCGACTAAGCATCGCAAAAGAGATTCAAAAACGTGCATCTGCTCCGGTTGACTGCTTCGTACAAGTGAATGTATCCGGGGAAGAGTCCAAATCAGGTCTGCAGCCTGATGACTTGGAAGAATTCGTCCTTCAATTGGCCGATTACGATAAAATCCGTGTTGTTGGCTTGATGACCATGGCACCATTCACGCAAGATGAGGAATGGATTCGAACAACTTTCCGTTCGTTGCGAGACCTTCGTGACCAACTTGCCGAGAAAGAATTGGACCATGCACCATGCACACTATTATCCATGGGAATGTCAAATGATTATGCCGTTGCTATCGAAGAAGGTGCAACTCACGTTAGAATCGGAACCGCATTAGTCGGAACGGAGAGCGAGGGAGACGAATGAGCATAAAAAGACGATTTGAGAAATGGTTCTATCTTGATGAAGAAGAGGAATTTCAGCAGGAGAAGCCTGTCCGGGATCAACAGCCCGTGCAAGAACAACAGCCGAGAAGGGCGGTTGCTCGGAAGCCGCAAGTTGCGGAAACGCCACAGCAACCAGGAACGGTCGTCAGCTTACAGAGCATCCAGAAATCTTCGAAGGTTGTTCTTTTTGAACCGCGTGTCTACGCAGAAGCACAAGACATTTCGGAGCATTTAAAGAATAAAAGAGCCGTTGTCGTCAATTTGCAAAGGATCGAGCGTGATCAAGGGATCCGCATCGTCGATTTCCTGAGCGGAACCGTCTACGCACTTGGCGGGGATATTCAACGGATCGGCACTGACATTTTCTTATGCGTGCCTGAAAACGTAGAAGTGGCTGGTACCATTTCGGATTTTTTTGAAAGATAGAATTGGATGAGGTGTACAGATGGGACTAATAGAAATAATTACTTTGCTTTTTTCGATTATATTACGGGCGATAGATATATACTTGATACTCCTCATTGTTTATATATTGATGTCATGGGTGCCTGCATCACGTGAGACGAAATTCGGCATTTTCTTGGGGAAAATCACTGAACCTTATTTAGGGTTTTTCCGCAAGTTCATCCCGCCTCTAGGTATGATCGATATTTCACCGATCGTCGCAATATTCGTTTTGAATTATTTGGTTTCGAGCGGGGTACGAGAAGTATATCGATTGATCATTGCCTCACTTATGTGAGGTTTTTTCTATAAGGTTCGCTAAGGAGACGTTCAACATGGATTCGATCATACAACATTTCAGAAAAGAAGAGCAGCCGTTCATTGAAACGGTCGTCGGGTGGACGAGAGAAGTAGAGGATACATACTCTCCGAAGCTCACGGGCTTTCTCGATCCGAGGCAGATCTTCATTTTGAATACCATCGTCAGAAACACTGGTCTGCAATTCGGGGTCCATGGTGCATTCCCAGAGCCGGAAAGACAACGGGCATTGATTTACCCGGATTATTACGAACCGGAAGACGATGATTTCCAGGTGTCTATTTTTACGGTAAGGTATCCAGCGAAATTCATGACACTTGAGCACAAAGATATTTTAGGTTCCATTATGGCGCTGGGCATCGACCGTTCAAAATTCGGAGATATCCGTTTGGAGGGAGATGTCGCCCAATTCGCCGTCGCAGAGGAAATGAAGGATTATCTAATCGCCAATTTGACGTCAATCGGTAAATCCAAGGTGCGAGTGGAAGAGCTTGGTTCTTCCGATGAACTAATCGTACTGGCAGAATCATGGAAGGAAGAGCTCCACACGATCAGCTCACTGCGCCTTGACTCGATTGTCGCTTCATTAGTGAATTGTCCGCGTCAAAAAGCGGTCTCGCTCATCCAGAATGATAAAGTCAAAGTGAATCACGTCGTCCGCGATCAGCAAGCGTTTGAGGTGAATGAATCAGACATTCTTTCAATCAGGGGATCAGGCCGTTTTAAAATCATGTCGATAGAAGGACGGACACGAAAAGACAAAATACGGTTGTTGATTGGTAGGTTAGAATGATTTTTCAGACAACCGGTGGAAAAACTGCTGTCTTATCTGCTGAGGGCATGTATAATAGAGAATAGAAGATTTACTTAAAAGGGAGGAACAAAAGATGGCATTGTCACCACTCGATATACATAATAAAGAGTTCAGCCGTGGCTTCCGCGGATACGATGAAGATGAAGTAAACGAATTTCTAGAACAAATCATGAAGGATTATGAAAACGTGTTGGAAGAAAATAAGATGTTGAAAAACAGCTTAAATGATACGAAAGATAAAATATCCCATTTCAACTCAATCGAAGAGACTTTGCAGAAATCGATATTAATCGCCCAGGAAGCAGCCGAAGATGTTCGACGGAACTCTAAACAGGAATCGAAGTTGATTGTTAAAGAGGCGGAGAAGAATGCTGACCGTATCGTTAATGAAGCACTGTCACGTGCCCGAAAAATTGCGATGGAAATAGAGGACTTGAAAAAACAATCGAAAGTGTTCAGAAACCGTTTCCGTATGTTGATTGAAGCGCAACTCGATATGATTAAGACAGACGACTGGGAAAAACTTCTTGAATACGAGCCGGACACAGAGCATTTGGAATCCGCAGCGGACATGGAATGACGCGGATGCTTGACATTCTATTCCCTTCACACATATAATAATGACATTATAAGCAGGAACAGGCGTTGAAAGAGAGAGTACTTTCCGATAATCAAGTATAGCGAGCTGGGGGCGGTGGAAGCCTGGCCTGAAACGGGAACGAAAATCACTCTAGAGCCGGATTGACGAAAATCAATCCCGGAAGCACCCCGTTATGGTGTTCTGAGAGGCAGTATGGTTTAATCATGCTGCAACTAGGGTGGTAACGCGAGAATAATCCCTCGTCCCTTACATAGGGACGGGGTTTTTTTATTTCCAAAGGAGGAAACAGGATGGATTACAAAGACACATTGCTCATGCCGAAAACAGAATTTCCAATGCGTGGCAACTTGCCAAACAAAGAACCTGATATGCAAGCAAAATGGGAAGAAATGAACATCTATGAAAAAGTGCAAAAACGTACGGAAGGACGTCCTTTCTTCGTTCTTCACGACGGACCGCCATATGCGAATGGAGATTTGCACATGGGGCACGCACTTAACAAAGTGCTGAAAGACATGATTGTGCGTCATAAATCAATGACAGGTTTTCATGCACCTTACGTACCGGGCTGGGATACGCATGGTCTTCCGATTGAGCAAGCTCTTGTCAATAAAGGAGTCAATCGAAAAGAGCACTCTGTCGCCGAGTTCCGCAAAATGTGCGAGGAATATGCATACAGCCAAATCGATAGCCAACGTTCACAATTCAAACGGATTGGTGTACGCGGCAATTGGGAAAATCCATACATCACATTGAAGCCTGAATTTGAAGCTAGACAAATTCAGGTGTTCGGTGAAATGGCTAAGAAAGGCTATATTTACAAAGGCCTAAAGCCTGTCTACTGGTCGCCTTCAAGTGAGTCGGCGCTTGCCGAGGCGGAAATTGAATATAAGGATAAAAAATCCCCTTCCATCTACGTGGCGTTTCCGATCAAAGACGGTCTCGGTGTTGTCGATGAGGATGTCCGTATCGTCATCTGGACGACTACTCCTTGGACAATTCCTGCAAACCTTGGAATTTCGGTTCACCCGGAATTCGTTTATGCTGTCGTAAAAGTGGATGGGAATAAGTTTCTGTTGGCGAAGGATCTCGTCGAGTTTGTTGCGAAAGAGATCGGTTGGGAATCATATGAAGTTGTTACTGAGTTAAAAGGTTCGGATCTGGATCGAGTGGTTGCGCAGCACCCATTATACGATCGTGATTCTCTTGTCATGCTAGGGGAGCATGTAACTGCAGAGGCCGGTACCGGCTGCGTCCATACGGCTCCTGGTCACGGGGAAGACGACTTTTACGTTTCGAAGCAATATGGAATTGACGCTTTGTCCCCAATCAATGACCGAGGCGTCATGACAGATGAGGCTCCAGGCTTTGAAGGATTATTCTATGAAGATGCAAATAAAGAAGTGACGAAGAGATTGGATGAAGAAGGAGCTCTGTTGAAACTCTCCTTCATCACTCACTCGTATCCGCATGATTGGCGTACGAAGAAACCGGTCATTTTCCGTGCGACCGCTCAATGGTTTGCGTCCATCGAATCATTCCGTAGTGAATTGCTTGAAGCAATCCGAAATACGAAGTTCACTCCTTCATGGGGAGAAACACGATTGTACAATATGGTGCGTGACCGTGGTGACTGGTGTATTTCACGCCAACGTGTGTGGGGAGTTCCGATTCCTGTATTCTACGCGGAAAACGGAGAAGCTATCCTTACTGATGAGACGATTGCGCATGTTGCAAAGCTATTCAGAGAACACGGTTCAAATATCTGGTTTGAAAGGGAAGCGAAAGACCTGCTTCCGGAAGGCTTCAAGCATGAAGGCAGCCCGAACGGTCAATTCTCAAAAGAGACGGATATTATGGATGTCTGGTTCGATTCAGGATCTACACATCAAGGTGTGCTAGTGGAAAGAGACGATCTCGTCTATCCGGCTGATTTGTATTTGGAGGGCTCTGACCAATACCGCGGATGGTTCAACTCATCATTGACGACAAGTGTCGCCATCAATGGGATTGCTCCATACAAAGGATTATTAAGCCACGGGTTCACATTGGACGGAGAAGGTCGCAAAATGAGTAAATCCCTTGGCAACGTCATCGTGCCTTCAAAAGTGATGAATCAACTGGGTGCCGATATCCTTCGTCTATGGGTTTCTTCCGTCGACTATACTGCTGATGTACGTGTATCCGATTCGAATTTCAAACAAGTATCAGAAGTCTATCGTAAGATTCGTAATACGCTCCGCTTCCTACATGGGAACGTGGCAGATTTCAATCCGGCAGCAGACCGTGTCGCATTTGAAGATATGCGTCCAATCGATCAATACGTTTATGTAAAGCTCCAGGATCTAATCAAGGATGTCCTTGAAGCTTATGAGAAATACGAGTTTGCAGGCGTGTATCACGCAGTGAATAATTTCTGTACAGGTGAACTAAGCTCGTTCTATCTTGATATTGCAAAAGACGTCGTCTATATTGAAGGCGTCGATCATCCGCACCGCCGTGCGATGCAAACAGTCATGTACGATTCACTACTTGCCCTATTGAAGCTTTTGACGCCAATCATCCCGCATACGACGGATGAGCTTTGGGCATATCTAGAGCATGTCGAAGAGGAAAGCGTCCAACTGACAGACATGCCTCACGCAGAAGACCTTGGTGAGGAAGCGGACGCACTTCGCGAACGTTTCAGTCGATTGATGGTTGTGCGTGACGATGTACTGAAGGCGCTTGAAGAAGCACGAAATGCAAAAGTGATCGGTAAATCGCTCGAAGCGAAAATTACGGTCTCATTGCCAGAAAAGATGGCAGGCATTCTTGCAGCAGACGATATCGACTATGCACAGTTCTTCATTGTTTCCAAATTTGAAGAGAACGAAGAAGGCAAAATGCCGGAAGAAGCACTAAAACTTGACGCTGCCACAGTCCTTGTTGAAAAAGCGGACGGGGAAAAATGTGACCGCTGCTGGACGATTTCCGAATCGGTCGGCTCAGACGCAGAACACCCAGAGCTCTGCTCACGTTGTGCTGGCGTAGTGAAGAAGTACTATTCATAAATATTGGATTGGGAGCTTAGGGCGGCGATTCCAGCGAAAGCCGTTACGAAGAACGGCTTTTGCGAGCAGAAAGGCTACCTTAATTTCTGCAAAGAACGCATAAATACGGCAAATCGAACCCTTCGCTGTTCGATTGGAAAGCGTCCGCCTGAAGCGGAAATCCTTTTATTCTTAAACATTTTGGTAAAGGCTGTTTGCAACCGTGGCTAATCCATAGTTGCAACAGTCTTTTTCTTATCCACTGAATACACGCTAATTTCATAAATAAGATGACTTTGTGGTAAAATGAAGCAGATACTGTCGGACGGGGGTTTTTGGATTGATTCTATATTATGGATTGGCGCTTTTTTTAATATTGCTCGATCAACTGACAAAATGGCTTGTCGTACAAAACATGAACCTTGGGGAGCGGATCCCGATAGCGGAACCTTATTTGGCATTCCTGTCACACCGTAATAAAGGAGCGGCATGGGGAATGCTAGAAGGGCAGATGTGGTTATTTTATATTGTTACAATCCTAGTTGTCGGTGGCATCATTTATTTTTTCCACAAGGAAGCGAAAGGCAGCAAATTATTAGGAATCAGTCTGATGTTTTTATTAGGCGGAGCAATCGGAAATTTCATCGACCGATTATGGCGGAAGGAAGTTGTTGATTTCATTGATGTCCTCATCCCTGTCATCAATTATGACTTTCCAATCTTCAACGTAGCGGATGCTGCGTTGACGGTAGGGGTCGTCCTTATTATTATTCACGTCATTCTTGATGAAAAAAAGAACAAGAAAAAGGTGGCATAATGGAACCGTTTGAAATTGTAATAACAGAAGAGCACGGAAATGGCAGAATTGATAAAGTCCTATCGGATATCAACCCTGAGTGGTCCCGCACACAAATCCAGCAATGGGTGAAGGACGGGGCAGTTCTTGTCAATGATGGAACTGTAAAACAGAACTACAAAGTGAAAATTGGGGATATCATCGAAGTGACAGAGCCTGAACCCGTGGAACTCGATATAGTTGCGGAAGACCTCGATTTGGAAATCGTCTATGAGGATGCAGATGTCCTCGTCGTAAATAAGCCCCGCGGTATGGTTGTCCACCCGGCACCCGGGCATGCTACGGGCACTTTAGTGAATGGCTTGATGCACCAAGTGAAAGACCTTTCCGGGATTAACGGCGTTATGCGTCCCGGGATTGTCCACAGAATCGATAAAGATACTTCAGGTTTGCTGATGGTCGCTAAAAATGATCAGGCACATGTATCGCTTGTCGATCAGCTCGTCGATAAATCCGTGACGCGTATTTACACGGCGCTCGTTCACGGCCATATTCCTCATGATCAAGGAACAATTGACGCCCCAATTGGAAGGGACCAGAAAGATCGTCAAAGCATGACGGTTACGGATAAGGGAAAACATGCCATCACCCACTTCAAAGTATTAGAACGCTTTGGTGATTTTACGTTGGTGGAATGCCGACTGGAAACCGGAAGGACCCATCAAATACGTGTTCATATGAAGTATATCGGCTATCCGCTTGCCGGGGATCCGAAATATGGTCCGAAAAAAACAATCGACTTCAACGGACAGGCATTGCATGCTGGCACAATCGGCTTTAAGCACCCTCGCACCGGCGAATATTTGGAGTTTACACAACCTTTGCCGGAAGAGTTTAAAGCATTGATTGAAAAAATGCGCAAAGAAAAGCGTTGACAAACTGAAATTGGCCAACTATACTAATCAATGAAATGAATAGCGATACCTTTAAGATCAGTCCAGAGAGGCTGGGAAGGTTGCACGGAAGTACAGTAGGATAGCTGCGCGCTATTCTTCGGTACACTTCTTTCTGCACCTGTACCCTCCTGTCATCTGGCAGGAGGGTTTTTTTATGTTAATAAGGAGGAATTATTATGACGGAAAAAGCAATCATTCTTGACGAACAGGCAATATCACGTGCGGTGACCAGAATCGCATATGAAATTATCGAAAAGAATAAAGGAATCGATGGTTGTATTCTTGTAGGCATTAAAACCAGAGGGGCTGTGCTTGCAAAACGGCTTTCGGAAAGGATCAAGCAAATCGAAGGAAAACCGATCTTGACTGGTGAGTTGGATATTACGCTGTACAGAGATGATCTTCAACATAAACATGGAAACCATGAACCTCTTGTCCACCAAGTTGACATCAAGCACGACGTCGCTGATAAGAAAGTGATACTTGTCGATGATGTTCTTTACACAGGAAGAACAGTCAGAGCGGCGATGGATGCAGTCATCGATTTAGGAAGACCTTCTGCGATACAGCTTGCTGTCCTCGTTGACAGAGGTCATCGCGAATTGCCGATCCGCCCTGATTATGTCGGTAAAAATATTCCTACCTCGAATGATGAGCGGGTAGTAGTCAACGTCATCGAAGAGGATGGAACAGACGGCGTGACAATCCATACAAAATAAAAACAGGATAAGGATTGAAGGCGAAATGATGAATGACAACAAAGTGTTAGACGTATTCGATAAGCCGGCTCCCGGAAGATGGCTTGCACTCAGTTTGCAACATATGTTTGCAATGTTCGGAGCGACAATCCTTGTGCCGCAATTCGTAGGCTTAAGCCCAGCAATCGCTTTATTAACAAGTGGGCTTGCGACGCTCATCTTCGTCCTTGTTACGCAATTCAAGGTTCCCGCATACTTAGGTTCATCGTTCGCATTCATTGCGCCGATCCAAGTGGCGACAAGCACAGGCGGCATCGGAAGCGCAATGATCGGAAGCATGTTTGTCGCTCTCGTATATGCAATTGTATCACTCCTGATCTGGACGACGGGCTCAGGATGGATTATGAGATTCCTTCCGCCAGTCGTTGTCGGCCCTGTCATTATGGTTATCGGGTTAGCATTGGCACCGACGGCAGTGAGCATGGCGAGTACGATCCAAGTGGATGGCGAAGCGCAATACAATCTACTGCATTTCTCGGCCGCAATTGTCACATTGGCAGCTGCAATCATCTGCCTCATGTTCTTCAGAGGGGTAGTGAGTCTGATGCCTGTACTGATCGGAATAATAGTAGGTTACATATACTCAGCTTCGATCGGAATATTGGACTTCACAAAAGTACATGAAGCTGCATGGTTTGAAATACCGGAATTCCTTATTCCCGGAATAGATTATGAGTTTGTCATTACCCCGGCATTACTAGCAATCATGGTTCCGATATCAATCGTTACGATTTCGGAGCATATCGGTCACCAGCTTGTACTCGGCCGCGTCGTCAATAAAGATTTTATCAAAGATCCCGGTTTAAACCGGTCGCTTTTAGGAGATGGGCTCGGGACACTCCTTAGTGGATTGCTTGGTGGTCCACCGAAAACAACATACGGTGAAAACATTGGCGTCATGGCAATCACACGTGTCTATAGCGTCTATGTCATCATCGGAGCAGCAGTCTTCGCGATATTGTTTTCCTTCATCGGAAAATTGATGGCGATTATTGCAACAATCCCTCAAGCGGTGCTTGGCGGAATCTCAATATTGCTGTTTGGAATCATTGCTTCGTCCGGGCTAAGGATGCTCGTTGATCATAAAGTTGATTTTGGACAGCAACGGAATCTCGTCATCGCCTCGGTCATTCTCGTAATTGGCATCGGGGGAGCCTCCATCCATATTAGTGAAACGTTCCAAGTAGGGGGAATGGCGCTGGCTGCAATCGTCGGAGTCATACTTAACTTGCTATTGCCGGGCAGGAAAAATGCTAGCTTGGCAGATAGTTCAACAAAATAGAAAGACCTTTTAACATTGTACTGAGAGACAAGGAAAGGTTCAGTTGACTAGTAGTCATTCAAGATGGATGACGATTGTTTAGTCATGCCCACTGGCCTTTCCATTTAACGGAAAGGCCATTTTTTATCCAAAACGGAAGGGGATTTTCTATATGAAAAACCTATTATCAATGAAAGATCTATCAATCGACGAAATTTCAGCTATTTTGGATCGTGCTGCAATGTTAAAAAGGTATGGGATCCGCGCATTACCTCAAAAATATATGGTTAGCAATCTATTCTTTGAGCCGAGCACTCGAACAAAAATGAGTTTTGAAGTAGCGGAGCGGAAATTGGGTCTTGAAACGATTCCTTTTGAAGCCGGTTCTTCAAGTGCGGTAAAGGGAGAGACGTTGTACGACACGCTTCGAACCCTTGAAGAAATCGGCTTGGATGCAGTCGTCATCAGACATCCTGAAGAGCGCTATTATGAAGACCTCGTTGGAAAAATGAATATGGCAATCATCAACGGCGGAGACGGTTCAGGACAACATCCAACACAATCATTGCTTGACTTGTTCACAATTAAAGAAACGCTGGGCGGTTTCAAAGGGCTTAATGTGCTTATCGCCGGTGACATTTCCCATAGTAGAGTTGCAAAGTCGAATGCGGATGCTCTTTCAATGCTTGGTGCGAATGTGAAATTTCTATGCCCCCCTGAGTGGGCAGGTGATTTTCCATACGTGAGTGACTGGGAAGAAGTGGTCTACACAAGCGATGTGGTCATGCTCCTAAGAGTTCAGCATGAAAGGCACGATGGCAAAATGAGATTCACAAAGGACGAATACCATACGAAATATGGACTGACAGTTGAACGGGAAAGGGAAATGAAGCCCGGATCAATTATCATGCATCCTGCACCGGTTAACCGGGATGTGGAAATAGCAGGAAGCCTTGTCGAATGCAGCAGATCAATGATTTACAAGCAAGTTGAAAATGGCGTCTATATACGTGCGGCTATCTTAGAAACGATTTTACAGAAGGAGGAATTGGCATGGGAAAGATCATCAAGAGTGCATATGTTTTAAATGAAATTGGAGAAAAGGTTTTAACAGATGTTAGGATTGCTGGAGGGAAGATAACCGAAATCGGAAAAGATTTACATGCAGGGGATTCGGAGGTCATTGACGGAAACGGACTCCTGTTGGCGCCGGGGTTCATCGATGTCCACGTCCATCTGCGGGAACCAGGCGGAGAGCATAAAGAAACGATTGAAACAGGGACGCTTGCCGCTGCTAAAGGCGGATACACGACGATTTGCGCAATGCCGAATACGAGACCGGTTCCTGACACGAAGGAAAACTTGTCCCTCGTCAACAGCTTGATTGCTGAAAAAGCGCATATTCGAGTCCTCCCTTACGCTTCCATCACAATTAGGGAAGCCGGGAAAGAACGGACGAATTTAAAAGAATTGAAGCAGAACGGAGCTTTCGCTTTCACAGATGACGGGGTTGGCGTCCAAGAAGCAGGCATGATGTACGAGGCAATGTTAGATGCGGCTGAGCTAGACATGCCGGTTGTCGCACATTGCGAAGACAATACACTGATATATGGTGGAGCAATGCATGAAGGAAAGAAGAACAAGGAGCTTGGACTCCCGGGTATCCCATCAATCGCTGAATCAGTCCATATCGCGCGCGATATACTGCTTGCTGAAGCAGCTGGCGCCCACTATCACGTCTGCCACGTCAGTACGAAAGAATCTGTACGGGTCATCCGTGATGCGAAAGAAGCCGGAATCCACGTAACTGCGGAAGTGAGTCCGCATCATCTGATTTTATGCGAGAATGATATCCCTTGTGACGATGCTGATTGGAAGATGAACCCACCACTTCGCGGAGTGGAGGACTTACATGCATTGCAAGAAGGGTTGATGGACGGCACACTTGACTTCATCGCAACCGATCACGCACCCCACACAGCAGAAGAGAAAAATGCCGGTTTTGCAAAAGCGCCTTTCGGAATTACAGGATTTGAAACAGCATTCCCGCTTCTTTACACGCATTTTGTAAAAGAAGGGAAATGGTCACTAAAGCAGTTGATTGATTGGATGACTATCAAGCCTGCTGATGTATTCGGTCTTCCATACGGGAAAATTGAAGTCGGTGCGCTAGCGGATCTCGTTCTTCTTGATTTGAATAAAGAACAAGCAATTGATAGGGAGACATTTTTATCCAAAGGGAAAAACACCCCATTTGATGGCTGGAGGTGTGTTGGCTGGCCGGTGAAGACAATCTACGGAGGCAATATCGTCTGGCAGGATCAAATGGATGTGATAGCAAAACAGCAGGTGATACTATGATTATCCAAGATCGGATGAATGTGACGGGTCAAAGAGAAATTGCTAAGAATATATTTGAAATGAAACTGACAGGCAAGCTGGTAGGGGAAATCAATTCCCCTGGCCAGTTTGTCCATATCCGGGTCTCTGATTCATTCGAACCTTTGTTAAGAAGACCGATCTCTATCGCTTCCATCGATTATGAAGCAGGCGAAATGACAATCATTTATCGGGCGGAAGGTCGCGGCACTCAGCTGCTTTCCTTGAAAAAAGAAGGCGACGAAGTAGATGTGCTCGGTCCGCTAGGTAATGGTTTTCCAGTTGATGAAACATCACCTGGTGAAACCGCGGTACTCATTGGCGGTGGAATTGGGGTTCCCCCTTTATACGAATTATCGATGCAACTGACTGCCAAAGGAGTTAATTGCATTCATGTACTAGGCTTCCAAACGGCAGATGTGTCCTTTTATGAAGAGGAATTCATGCGCCTAGGTGAGACATATATCGCAACGGTGGACGGAACAAAAGGAATGTCAGGTTTTGTAACTAATGTGATGGAGACGATTGGAGACGGATTCGCTACCTACTATAGCTGCGGACCGATGCCGATGCTGAATGCGGTTCAAACCGCTTACTCTGGCAAAAAAGGTTTCCTTTCATTCGAACAGCGTATGGGATGCGGAATAGGAGCTTGCTTCGCTTGTGTATGTGAAACGACTGATAAAACGGATAAAGAGTACATCAAAGTTTGTTCTGATGGACCAGTATTTCCGGCAGGGGTGGTGTCGATATGAATAGATTGGCAGTGGAATTGCCTGGTTTGCAGTTGAAAAATCCAATCATGCCGGCATCCGGCTGTTTCGGATTCGGTAGGGAATATGGGAATCTGTATGACTTATCAATGTTAGGCGCCATTATGATCAAAGCGACGACTCTTGATAAAAGATTCGGCAATCCGACTCCACGAGTCGCGGAGACGGCATCAGGCATGTTGAACGCTATCGGCTTGCAGAATCCCGGTTTGCAGGGCGTCATGGAAAATGAACTGCCTTGGCTGGAACAGTACGATGTTCCGATCATTGCGAATGTCGCAGGAACAGAAACTGCGGATTATGTAGAGGTGGCAAAAACAATTTCAACGGCTCCGAATGTAAGAGCGTTGGAATTGAACATATCATGCCCCAACGTCAAATGCGGCGGCATCACTTTTGGCACGGATCCACAGCAAGCACATGATCTGACGGCTGCCGTGAAAGAAGTGTCCGAAGTGCCGGTGTATGTCAAGCTGTCACCAAATGTCACGGACATCAAAGAAATTGCAAAAGCGGTCGAGGCCGGCGGAGCAGATGGCATTACGATGATCAATACGCTTGTCGGAATGAGGCTCGATCAAAAGACGGGAAGACCTATTATAGCTAATCTAACAGGTGGTTTATCCGGACCAGCTGTAAAGCCGGTCGCCATCAAAATGGTGTACGAAGTGAGCCAAGTCGTACAGATCCCGATCATCGGCATGGGCGGGATCGCTGAAACTGCCGACGTTATCGATTTTCTATCGGCAGGTGCGAGTGCAGTGGCAGTCGGTACGGCGAATTTCGTAGACCCATTCATTTGTCCGAAAATCATTGAAGAGCTTCCGGCGAAATTGGATGAGCTCGGTGTTGAACATATTTCTGAACTTGTAGGAAGGAGCCATCGGTTATGAAAAGATCCCCGATCATTGCGTTAGACTTTGATTCATCACAGAAGGTTTTCGACTTTCTACAACCATTCGAAAGCGACATCAATGTGAAAGTCGGCATGCAGCTTTACTACAAAGAGGGCCCTGCAATCATTTCTAAATTGAAAGAGCGCGGGTTCAATATATTCCTAGACTTAAAATTGCATGACATCCCAAATACAGTGAAATCTGCAATGGAAGTATTGGCAAGCTTAGGTGTGGACTTGGTCAATGTCCATGCTGCCGGCGGGAAGACGATGATGGAAGCTGCATTGGAAGGGCTTGATAAAGGGACTCTGTCGGGAATGAAGCGCCCTTCTATTATCGGTGTGACTCAATTGACGTCTACAGATGAACGTCAAATGAGGGAAGAACAACTTATCCATGATTCACTTCAAGAGTCCGTGCTTCATTACGCGAAGCTTACAAAGGATGCTGGATTGGATGGGGTCGTTTGCTCCGTACAAGAGGCTGCTATCATTTCAGAAGTATGCGGACCGGAATTCCTGAAAGTCACTCCTGGGATCCGTCTTCCGGAAAGCGGAACGCATGACCAGAAAAGGATTGCTACGCCAAAGGAAGCAAGGCAGGAAGGATCGACTCATATCGTAGTCGGCAGGGCGATTACAGGTGCATCGGATCCTCGTGTAGCATACGAACAAATTAATGCTAGATGGAGAGGGGTAGAGTGGGTTGGATAAGAAGGAAATTGCGAAAATTTTATTGAATGTAGGAGCGGTGGAATTAAGTCCGGAGGTTCCATTCACATGGGCATCGGGAATTCAATCACCGATCTATTGTGATAACCGGTTGACGATGTCCGATCCAGTAGGACGAAAACAAATTGCACAAGGGCTTGCCGGGTTAATTAAAACAAATTATCCTGAAACGACGCTTATTGCGGGAACGGCAACTGCCGGCATTCCACATGCGGCCTGGGTCGCTGATATTTTAGGCTTACCGATGGTGTATATCCGTTCAAAAGCGAAAGGGCATGGTCGAAGCCGCCAAATCGAGGGGAAAGTAGAACCTAAGGATAAAGCAGTCATCATTGAAGACTTGATTTCCACGGGAGGCAGCAGTCTGAATGCTGTTGAAGCGCTGCAATCTGAAGGAATCGAAGTTGCAGGGGTTGTCTCCATTTTTACATATGAACTCGAAAGTGCAGATAAAGCATTTAAAGAGGCAAACTTATCTTATGAGAGTTTGACGGATTTCGGAGCACTTACTGAGATGGCGAAAGAAAGCGGTGCAATTACAACAGAGTCAATGGCTGGTTTACTGGAGTGGCATGGGAAATTGAAAGCTGGATTATTAGCTAAATAGTAAAAACGAAAAAGGATTGCCATCCTCGTTGGGATGGCAATCCTTTTTTCACTTCCTCAACTTCCTAACAACATCCTCATCAGGTGTGACAAACAACGTCTTCTGCTCAAAATAAATAACAAATCCAGGTTTCGAACCATTTGGTTTCTTAACATGACGGATTTCCGTAAAATCTACCGGAACAGACGACGAACCCCTCGCCTTACTGAAATAAGCCGAAAGAATCGCTGCTTCTTCAATCGTCTGCTCATCCGGATTCGAATCATGGATGACGACGTGCGATCCGGGAATGTCCTTCGTATGAAGCCATACATGATCCCTTGCAGCAATCTTGAACGTCAAATAATCATTTTGCTTGTTATTCTTACCGACCGAAATCGGAATGCCG
This sequence comes from Sporosarcina luteola, assembly GCF_023715245.1. Lineage (GTDB taxonomy): Bacteria > Bacillota > Bacilli > Bacillales_A > Planococcaceae > Sporosarcina > Sporosarcina luteola_C. The sequence goes on along the minus strand of NZ_JAMBNV010000001.1, from coordinate 1,945,495 downwards.
GAAGATGATATATACGACTCAGGTGATGGCTTTTTCGGCTTCTGCTTTTTCTTGCCTCTTCTTGCGCGCATCAAACCTAACTCCGCCAATTCCTCACGAATTTCATCGATATCCTCAGGAGACGCTTGCATAACCTGCTGTTTAATCATCTCAAAATAATCGATGTCTTCTTTCGCTTTCTCCAACTGTTCCGCAATCATGATCAACGCATTTTTCGCCTTCGTGTAGCGGGAATAATAACGCTGCGCATTTTCAATCGGCGTCTTCCTCGGGTCAAGCGGAATCGTCACAGTCGTTCCTTCCTCATAGTAATTGTCGACGACAGCTTCTCTATCACCTTTATTGATAGCATAACTATTCGCTGTGAGCAGTTCACCATATAACTGGAACGTATCCAGTTTCTCGGCCGCATTCTGCTCTTTTTCCAACTTGTTCATCTTCAATTTCAACTTGGCGATTTCATTATCTAGCCAGCGTTCCAAATCGGCTGCCTGGGATTTCACCCGCTCCCGTTCTGCCCGAGCAAAATAGACCTTGTCAAGCAGTTCGCCGAGTGTAGTAAACGTCGCGACCGTTCGATCCGCATATGTCAATGTAGTTGCCGAAAAAATGGTCTTCGTACCGACTTCAGCGATCGTAGGTGTTTGAGTTCCCCCTTTGAATGAAGATAGGAAATTTTTATAGATGTTATATGCGTCCCTTTCTGATGCTTCTTTCAATCGATACAAAAGTTCTTCTCCATGAATCGGTGAAAAACCCGATAGTTTTCCAACAACCTGTTTGGCATTCTCCCATTCTGGCAATAATGCTAGGAGCTCCTTTTCATCTAAATCAAAAGGATCTAATTTCTCTTGGGGAGGTGCGGGAACATATGGCTGTCCCGGCATAACCGTCCGGTAACTGTTCACGGAAGGCGGCAAATGCTTCATGCTGTCGATGATCATATTCCGCTCCGGGTCAATTAACAGCATATTGCTATGCCTGCCCATGATTTCTACAATTAATCGGCGGTGGATATCATCACCTATTTCATTTTTCGCCCGGATGTCAAATGAGATAATTCGGTCATTTCCAGATTGCTGGATTGATTGGATCATGCCGCCTTCGAGATGCTTCCTCAATACCATGCAAAACATCGGTGGCTCAGAAGGATTTACAATCGTTTCATCAGTCAATTGAACGCGGGAATAAGATGGATGAGTAGAAATAAGAAGTTTATAATTGCTTCTTCCTGCCCGAACCATCAAGACAACTTCTTGTGTGTTCGGCTGATGTATTTTTGAAATCCGTCCGTCTTTAATTTGTTGCAGCTCTTGAGTAATCGCTGCGGTGAATAAACCGTCAAATGCCATAATAATTCCTCTTTCAAACGTTTTGTACCATTTTAGCACTCTCTGGGTGCGATATGTTATAATATGAGAAGATTGTTTGCTATGATGAATGGAACAATAGAAGGTAGAGAATACATAAGAAGAGGGATTGCATGTACAAACAACGTGGACTGTTGATTGTCCTGTCCGGACCATCCGGTGTCGGGAAAGGGACGGTCAGAAAAGAGCTATTTCAACAACCTGACACGAATTATGAATATTCGATATCGATGACGACGAGAAGCCCCCGAGAAGGCGAACAGGACGGCGTCGATTACTTTTTTAAATCACGCAATGAGTTCGAGCAATTGATAAACGAAGGGAAATTATTGGAGTACGCCGAGTATGTAGGCAATTATTACGGCACCCCTCTGGATTACGTGAATGAAACGCTTGACGCCGGAAGGGATGTATTCCTGGAAATTGAAGTTGTCGGTGCGGCACAAGTCCGTAAATTAGTTCCCGATGGATTATTCATTTTCCTTGCCCCACCGAGTCTGTCCGAGCTTGAAGATCGTTTGATCGGTAGAGGGACGGAACAGGCCGATGTCATTGCAAGCAGAGTATTGAAAGCGCGTGAAGAGCTTGAAATGATGAACTTGTATGACTATGTAGTTGAAAATGATGAAGTGTCGAAGGCATGCGATCGCATCAATGCCATCGTGACGGCTGAACATTGCCGACGGGAACGTGTTGAAAAAAGATACTTACTTATGTTGGAAGGGGAATAATTTATGTTATATCCATCAGTTGACTCGTTAAAGGGTAAAATCGATTCAAAATACACACTTGTGACACTTGCCGCTAAGCGTGCGCGTGAAATGCAGGAGACCAAGAATATGTTGCTGCCATCCTATACTTCATATAAGAATGTAGGGAAAGCTTTGGAAGAGATTTCCGCAGGCGCATTATCAAAACAAGTTCAAGACGCTTCCATTGTATACGAAGACGAAGTATGATCAACGCTCACTAAGTTGACGCATTTAAATAGGTCTGCATACTCCCTTAGAAACAGAATTTCTTTGGGAGTTTGTCATTTTTAATTAGCATTTTTCAGAAGTCGATTGTCCTTTTATGGACAAATTGTACATACTCGTAGAAGTAGAGAAAGGGTGGGGCTGTTGGTAACTAAAAAAATACTTGTCTGTGTGACTGGTGGAATTGCCGTTTATAAGGCAGTCGCTCTTGTAAGCAAATTAACGCAAGCCGGGGCAGAAGTGAAAGTGATGATGACTGCTTCGGCAATGGAATTCGTGACACCGCTTTCTTTTCAGGTTTTGTCACGGAATGATGTTTACTTTGACACCTTTGATGAAAAAGACTCAAGTGTCATTGCTCACATCGATCTGGCTGATTGGGCCGATCTTGTCATAGTTGCGCCGGCAACTGCAAATGTAATCGGCAAACTCGCGAACGGAATTGCGGATAATATGGTCACGACAACCCTTCTCGCGACAACTGCGGAAGTTTGGATTGCTCCGGCGATGAATGTACATATGTATGAAAACAAGTCGGTCATCCGAAACATCGGACAGCTCCATGAGGACGGTTACCGTTTCATTGAACCTTCAGAAGGATTCTTAGCATGCGGCTATGTCGGTAAAGGCAGACTCGAGGAGCCTGAAAAAATTGTCCAACTGATCAAGGAGAGGTTTTCGCAACCTGAAAATCAGCCTCTTGCAGGGAAAAAGGTGGTTGTTACGGCGGGACCGACCCGGGAACGGATTGACCCTGTGCGTTACATTTCGAACTTTTCGAGCGGCAAGATGGGATATGCACTAGCGGAAGCTGCTGTGTCGTTAGGTGCTGAAACAATATTGGTTTCAGGTCCTGTTGAGTTGCCAAAGCCTAATGGCGTGCAGCTCATCAACGTGGAGAGTGCTGCACAAATGCTTGACGCTGTGTTAACTAAATTCGACGATGCAGATATGGTTATAAAATCGGCAGCAGTTGCAGATTATCGCCCAAAAGAGCAATTTACACAAAAGATGAAGAAGCAGGATGGCGATTCATCCATTGAACTCGAACGTACAACCGATATTCTCAAGACGCTCGGGGAAAGAAAAACGGGACAAGTACTTGTCGGATTTGCGGCAGAGACGAATGATGCAATCGAGTATGGCATGAAAAAGCTGTCCACTAAAAACTTGGACTATATCATTGTAAATGATGTGACAGATCCCGATGGCGGCTTCGGCAACGATACGAATGTTGTCACATTACTATCAAGAAAGGGGAAGACATATCCTTTCGAAGCAATGCATAAAAAAGAACTGGCACAAGTGCTCTTGAGGACGATTCTGGAATTGGAGAGTGACGTTGTAAATGATAGCTGAAGTCATCGTCGATGTATCGGCATATCCAATCGATCGTCCCTTTGACTACGCCGTGCCCGAACATCTGGAGACGGTGATTGAATGCGGGTCCCGTGTTAAAGTCCCATTCGGACCGAGGAAAGTGATCGGCTATGTCACCGGCCTGAAATCAGAAAGTGATCTCGAAGAGCATAAGTTGAAGAAGATTGACGAACTGATCGACTTGGATCCTGTTCTTTCTCAGGAGTTGTTGGGCTTGGCTAAAAAAGTGGCGAGAGAAACACTGTCCTATGAAATCGATGCGCTGCAAGTGATGCTGCCTGCAGCGATGCGTGCGAAATACGAAAAATTCATCAGTATCGAAAGACCAGATGAAATCGATGATGCAAGGGTTTTATCAGTACTGAATGGACGTACCCGCATTCCTTTGAAGCAGGTTACTGATTCCGCTCTATTGAAGTTGGTCAAAGATTATTCGGAAAAAGGAATCGTTTCCGTCGACACGGCGATTAGCCAGCAAACGGGAGTGAAAAAAGTACGTGTAATCCATATTGGGGATTCAGACACATTATCCGAATTACTGCTCACCATCCATCCGAATGCGAAGAAACAAGCAGAATTGATCAGGTGGATGTTAAATCATGCAGGGAAGTCGATTGAGGCTGCGAAACTGATGAATGAATCTGGCATCCAAAACTCGGTTCTCAAAGCCGTCATTGAAAAAGGCGGTGCTACAGAAGCGTATGTCGAAACGTATCGTGAGCCGGATGCCCCGAAGCTTCAGGATACGCCCATGCCCCTTCGGCTGACAGAGGAACAACACACGGCACTCGAGAAAGTGAAAGTGGCCGCAGATTCGGGTAATGCTGAAACATTCCTGTTGCATGGCATAACGGGAAGCGGAAAAACCGAAGTCTATTTACAAGCGATCAAACACGTACTGGATAAAGGGAAGGAAGCGATCGTCCTCGTTCCTGAGATTTCATTGACGCCTCAAATGACCGCCCGATTCCAAGAGCGGTTTGGCGAACTAGTTGCAGTCATGCATAGCGGGTTATCGGCAGGTGAGAAATATGATGAATGGAGAAAAATCCACCGACGGGAAGTGAAAGTTGTCGTCGGGGCAAGATCTGCGATTTTCGCTCCATTTGAAAACATAGGAATTATCATCCTGGATGAAGAGCACGAATCGACTTATAAACAGGAGGATACCCCGAGGTACCATGCAAGGGACGTTGCCATCTGGCGTTCAGAGTATTTCGGTTGCCCCGTCATCCTAGGCAGCGCGACACCCTCTCTCGAATCGTACGCCCGAGCATCGAAAGGTGTCTATACACTTTTGGAGTTGTCGAAGAGGGCGAAGAACCAACCATTACCAACCGTCACGGTCGTCGATATGAGGGAAGAATTGAAGGAAGGAAACAGGTCGATGTTTTCCGTACAATTGGCGGAGGCCATTCGACTTCGCTTGGAAAAGAAAGAGCAAACGGTCCTATTTCTCAATAAAAGAGGTTTCTCTTCATTCGTATTGTGCAGGGATTGCGGGACGGTCGTCCAATGCCCGAACTGCGATATCTCATTGACCTATCATCGTGCAAATGAAAGTCTGAAGTGTCATTATTGCGGTCATGAGGAACCAGTTCCGCTCGTTTGTCCGGAATGTGAAAGTGAGCATATACGGTTTTTCGGAACAGGCACACAAAAGGCCGAAGAAGAAATTTCAAAGCTATTCCCAGAAGCGCGAGTATTGCGGATGGATGTAGACACAACACGGCAAAAGGGAGCACACGAACGCATACTCCGCCAATTCAGCGAAGGGAAGGCGGATATTCTGCTTGGCACCCAAATGATTGCAAAAGGGCTCGATTTCCCGAATATTACCTTAGTCGGAGTGATTGCTGCGGATACGACTTTGCATTTGGCGGATTTCCGGGCAGCGGAAAAAACATTCCAATTGATGACGCAAGTTAGTGGACGAGCAGGTAGGCATGAATTGGCCGGTGAAGTATTCATTCAGACATATTCACCGGAACATTATGCGATTGAACTCGCAAAGACCCAACATTACGAACCGTTTTACAATCTGGAGATGTCGGCACGCAAACAATACGGGTATCCTCCTTTCTTTTTTATAACGCTTGTACAGTTTTCTCATGAGGATTTGTTAAAAGTGGCAGATTTCGCGGAAAAGGGGACGCGCTATTTGAAAAGTTCGTTGTCGCCTGATACCGTCATCATCGGACCTGCGGCAGCTGCAATTAGTCGTGTGAACAATAGATATCGGTACCAATGTTTGATAAAATACAAAAAAGAGCCGAAGTTAATTGAAACGCTCCAGCAATTGATCAGAATGTATCGGACGAACTGGATGAAGGAAGGTCTGCTTATGTCAGTGGATGTGGATCCGACTTCAATTTTTTAATCAGTACGGAAGAGTTGGAAAAGAGGAATAGAATTGGCAATACTTGAAATCGTTAAAAGCCCTTCAACAATGCTGACGCAGCGTTGTAAGGAAGTGGAGAAATTTGATGAAAAATTGGCAAAGCTGCTCGATGACATGTACGACACAATGATCGATGCAGATGGTGTAGGGCTCGCAGCTCCTCAAGTAGGGGAATTGGTCCGAGTCGCCATCGTCGATATGGGCGAAGGGGACGAAGTGATTGAAATGGTCAACCCTGTCGTCACTGCAATCGGAGGATCTGTCGTAGAAGTTGAGGGCTGCTTAAGCTTCCCGGGTCTATACGGTGAAGTGGAACGACCGTTTTTCGTTCGTGTAGAAGCACAGGAACGGGACGGTTCTTTGTACGAACTGGAAGCGGAAGACTACGAAGCGCGGGCGATCCTGCATGAAATAGATCATTTGGATGGCGTGTTATTCGATTCAAAAATAACAAGGATCGTGGACCCAGAGGAATTTGAAGAAGTAGATGGGGAGGCTGAAACCGAATGACGAAAATCGTATTCATGGGGACTCCCGATTTTTCAGTTCCTGTCTTGACAATGCTACACGAGGAAGGGTACGACATCATTGCAGTTGTCACCCAGCCCGATCGGCCTGTCGGAAGAAAGAGGATATTAACACCTCCGCCTGTAAAGGAAGAGGCTCTTCGACTTGGCTTGCCGGTCTTGCAACCGGAAAAACTGAGAACATCCGAAGAACTTGCGGAGCTTATCCAGATGAATCCGGATCTGATCGTTACCGCTGCATATGGACAAATCCTGCCGAAAACCCTACTTGATGCCCCACGACTGGGTTGCATCAATGTCCATGCGTCATTATTGCCGAAATACCGGGGAGGCGCACCGATCCACCAAGCAGTCATCGATGGTGAGACCGAAACGGGAGTAACAATTATGTATATGGTTGAAAAGCTCGATGCGGGAGATATCATCTCACAGATAACTGTACCTATTACCGAAGAAGATAATACCGGCATCCTATTCGAGAAATTATCCGTAGCAGGCACAAAATTATTGAAAAATACATTGCCTTCCATCATAGACGGATCGAATGAACGGATTCCCCAAGATGAAAAATATGTTTCATTTGCAGGCAATATAACCCGTGAACAGGAAAGAATCGACTGGTCCAAAGACGGCACAGCTATTTTCAACCAAATCCGCGGACTCTATCCGTGGCCGGGTGCCTATTCCGTATTTCAAGAAGAGAACGTTAAAATTTGGACGGCAGACAAATCCGATATTACGGCTGAGGCCCTTCCTGGAACGATAATAAAATTGTTGAAGGACAAGCTTATCGTCAAAACAGGCGACGAAACATCCATTGCCATCACTGAATTGCAGCCTGCCGGGAAAAAACGGTTGTCGGCGGAAGAGTTCCTTAATGGCATAGGTGCCAAATGGAATGAAGGGGATAAATTTGAATGACAAATGCCAAAAAGAGGATTTGGAACGGCAATGTCCGCGACGCGGCATTATCAATATTAATGGAAATAAATCAGAATCAGGCTTACAGCAATCTTCTCCTCAACAGGACGATTAAGAAATATGATATCGATCCGAAGGACAGGGGTTTATTGACTGAACTGACGTACGGCACTTTACAGCACAGATTGACCTTAGATTATTACTTGGAGCCTTTCGTCAAAGGGAAATTAGATCCATGGGTAAGGGAATTACTGAGGTTATCGATTTATCAAATAATCTATTTGACGAAAATCCCTCCGCATGCAGTCGTTCATGAAGCGGTGGAAATCGCCAAAAGAAGAGGGCATAAGGGCATCTCGGCAACCGTAAATGGCATTTTACGTTCCGTATTACGAAAAGGCGTACGCCCGATTGAGGACATCAAAGATGAAATCGAAAGGATGTCAGTTGAAACAAGTCATCCTGCATGGTTGATTGAGCGGTGGGTTAACCAGTTCGGCAAAGAAGAAGCTTTGGCGATGGCTCATGAAAACAATCATCCAGCCCGCATGACAGCTAGGGTCAATTCATTGAAAGCGACAGTCGAAGAAGCGATTATGGCGCTCGCTAAGGAAGGGATTGAAGCATCCAGGGGAGAAGTGATTCCAGGGAGCATCCAAGCATCTAGCGGGAGCTTAGCGAATACGGCAGCATTCGCGGAAGGTTTATTGACAATCCAAGATGAAAGCTCCATGTTGCCTGTTTTGGCTCTTGACGTGAAGCCTGATATGAAAGTGTTGGACATGTGCGCGGCTCCGGGCGGAAAGACAACATTCATTGCAGAAAAGATGAATGATATAGGAGAAATATACGCACATGATCTACATGAACATAAACTTGCATTAATTGAGTCGAATGCTAACCGTCTCGGCATACAATCCATCATAACGAAAAGCGGGGATAGCCGTGAACTGGAGTCCATTTATGGACCTGCCTCATTTGACCGCATCCTTGTCGATGCTCCTTGCAGCGGTCTTGGAGTCATCCGTCGCAAGCCGGAGATAAAATACAATAAAACCGAGCAGGACTTGAAAAGTTTGACAGAAATCCAGGAGCAGCTTCTTGCTACTGCCTACCGGTTACTAAAAGATGACGGCATTCTCGTTTATAGCACATGCACCATAGAGTACGACGAAAACGAAGGAATGGTCCGCCGTTTCCTGGAAACACATCCAGATCTGACCTTGTATTCGATCGATGCGCTTGCCGACATTGACTCATTGGCAATCAAAGACAATCTTCTTCAAGTGTTGCCGCAGCACTTTGGAAGCGATGGCTTTTTCGTCGCTGCTTTTCACAAAAAGAAGGAGTAAAGAACAACGACTGACTTCTAGCAAATCAATAAGGGGAAATTGAAAATCAGTGTCTTTGAAAAAGGGGGGACGAGTGTTGCGATTCGAAATAGTGACAGACGTTGGTAAGAAGCGGACAGTGAATGAGGATAGTGCAGCAGTCTTTGCAATTCAGGACGGGCCGACGCTCGCGGTTGTCGCGGATGGCATGGGAGGCCACCGTGGCGGGGACTATGCAAGTTCGACAGCGGTAAGGATACTTGGCGAACAGTTCGTGAAAGTAGATAGCGCTGCAACTATGGACGAGGATGATTGGAAAGAATGGCTTCAGGAGACGGTAATGTATGTAAACCGCACCCTATTCGACATTGCAGAAAATGACAATGAATACAAAGGGATGGGAACAACATTAGATGCTGTGCTCATATACGGAAATAAAGGACTTGTCACTCACATCGGGGATAGCAGGGTATACACGATAAATCGGAATGAGATTCTGCAAATTACGAAGGATCATTCCTTCGTAAATATATTGCTGGATTCCGGAGAAATTACCGAAGAGGAAGCGGCAAAACATCCCCAAAGAAATTGGATAATGAGAGCTATAGGATCCGAGAAAACGATCATGCCCGACTTCTATCAACTCAAATTGGACGGACAGACATACTTGTTGATATGTACGGATGGCTTAAGCAATAAGCTCGACAATAAACAGATTCATACAATCGTCACTGCGCATGGAGATTTGCATGACAAGGCAGTTAAATTGGTCGAGTTGGCGAACGAATTGGGTGGAGAAGACAATATTTCTGTCATATTGGCAAGCCCTTCCACATCGGAGGTGAGCCCACAATGATCGGCAAACGAATCGGCGGCCGTTACGAAGTGCTCAAAGGAATCGGAGAAGGCGGAATGTCGAAAGTCTATTTGGCACATGACATCATTTTGGACCGCGATGTTGCCATTAAAGTCTTGAACTATGATTTCGCAAATGAGCAGGATCTGAAAAAGAGATTCCAGCGGGAGGCCCTATCTGCCACAAGTTTGACTCATCCGCATATCGTCAATATTTTTGACGTTGGCGAGGATGAAGAAATTCATTATCTCGTTATGGAATATATTGAAGGCCAGACACTAAAGAAATTTATTCAAATGAATGGTCCTTTGCAAGTCCATCAAGCAGTAAAAATCATGAGGCAGCTCGTTTCGGCTATTGCCAATGCCCATCATAATGGGATTGTCCATCGGGATATAAAACCGCAGAATATTTTAATGGACGCTGAAGGCAATGTGAAAATAACCGATTTCGGAATTGCAATGGCGTTAAGCGCCACGTCACATACAAAAACGAATTCTGTTATCGGAACTGTCCATTATTTATCTCCCGAACAGGCGAGGGGCGGAATGGCAACGAAAAAGTCGGATATTTATTCGTTGGGGATTGTCTTCTATGAACTATTGACAGGTGAACTGCCTTTTTCTGCGGAAACTGCAGTTGCAATCGCATTGAAACATTTGCAGGAAGAGACGCCTTCTGTAAGACTTTCATTTCCCGGCATTCCGCAAAGTGTCGAAAATGTCATTTTAAAAGCGACAGCGAAGAATGCTGCATACAGATACCAGTCGGCGGATGAGATGTATGAAGACCTGCTCACCGTTTTATCACCTGAGAGGCAGCATGAAGAGAAATTCACCATCCCTTACGATGATGACCGGACGCGTGTCATTCCTATCATTACAGACACATCAAAAGCGGACCACTCAGAAAAGACCAAAATCATCAGTCCTGTTCCTGATTCTGATCCTGCCCCGCAACAGCAGCAGAAGAAGAAACGGAAGAAGTGGCCGATCATCGTTGGCTTATCCGCTTTGCTGTTGGCGATTGCAGTCCTCCTGATTTATTTTTGGCCGACCTTATTCGGTCCGAAAACTGCCTTGATACCAGAGGTGGTGGGATTGGAGGAAGCGGAAGCGATTTCGTCGCTTGAGGAAAATGGGTTTGTGGTTGAAGATAAGGTTGAGGATTATTCGGATGAATATCCAGCTGGACAAGTTTTCGGGACAGATCCGGAGGCTAATAAAAAACGAGAGATTGGATCAGCGGTCACCCTATACGTTAGTATCGGCAAGGAAACGACAGAACTGACCAATTATGTTGATAGGGAATATGAAGAAATTGTTGAATTCCTAAATAGTAGAGGATTTAGTAATATTCGACCAGAATGGGTTCACAGTGATGCACCAAAAGGACAAATCCTGAAGCAGTCGCCTGAAGCCGGCGAGAAAGTAGTTCCGGAAGAAACTGAAATTGTGTTTACAGTCAGTTTAGGGAAAGAAATGAAAACACTGGCTGATCTATCGAATTATTCTGAGAGTAAATTGAAGGATTATGCTGATACGTCCGGCTTCAATGTTCGAATCGTTAATAGGATAGAATCTGATAGTGTGAAGGAAGGTCATGTCATTTCACAAAAACCTTCAGCGAACGCCGAACTTGAAAAAGGTGCGACAGTTGACGTAGTCCTTTCAAAAGGCAAGGCGAAGGCCCCGGTTAAGTATGTTGTGTACAAGGTTACGATTCCATATGAACCATCGAATGTTGAAGACGATGAGGAAGACAAAGACCCTGAACCGCAAACGATCAAAATCTATATTCAGGACAGCAAACATTCCATGACGGAACCAGTTGCTGAATTTACGATAACGGAAGATGTGCAGAGAGAGATTACACTCACATTGGAAGAAGGCCAAAGCGGCCATTATCAGGTCCGTAGAGATTCGGAAATTATTGCAGAAAAATCGATTAATTATAATGATGCCGAATGAGAAAGAGGGATTGGATGCCGGAAGGACAAATTAGAAAAGCGATAAGCGGTTTTTATTATGTCAAGGTAAAGGACGGAGATCTTATCCAGTGCAAAGGCCGTGGGGTCTTTAAAATTAGGGGTATATCACCCCTTGTCGGAGACTTTGTCACGATTGTCCGTGAAGGTGATAATGATGCAACCATCACTGAAGTTCATGAACGGGAAAATGAGCTGGTCAGACCGCCGATTGCAAACGTTGACCAGGCGTTGCTCGTATTTTCGATTGTGGAACCGGATTTCAGTTTCCATCTATTAGATCGGTTCCTTGCTGTCATCGAATCAGTCGGCATAAAACCGGTTATCTGTCTGACCAAGAAAGACGTCGCAGGGGAAGGGGATCTACGTCAAGCGGAAACTGCAGCTGCGTACTACCGCGGTATCGGCTACGATGTCATCGTTACTTTTATCGGAGATCCAGACCTATTCCTCTTGCTTGAACCATTCTTGGATGGAAAAACAACGGTTCTTGCCGGTCAGTCCGGCGTCGGAAAATCAACATTGCTCAACACGTTGATTCCTGAGCTTTCTTTGAAGACTGGAGTGATTTCGGAAGCACTTGGCAGAGGCAAACATACAACGCGCCATGTAGAACTTTTGGAAGTTGCTGGCGGGCTCGTCGCTGACACGCCAGGCTTCAGCTCCCTTGATTTTGATCATATCGAGAAAGAGGAATTACGTGATACTTTCGTTGAAATGGAAAACGTGGCGCATGAATGCAAATTCAGGGGATGCTTGCATTTGAAGGAGCCTGGCTGCGCAGTTAAACAGAAAGTGGAGACCGGGGAAATCCTTCAATCCCGCTACTCTAATTATTTGCAATTTCTGCAAGAGATTACTGACCGAAAGCCGAGGTATTGAAAATGATTAAAATTGCACCGTCCATTTTAGCTGCGGACTTTTCGAAGTTGGCAGATGAAGTGAAAGAAGTTGAGAAAGCTGGAGCTGAACTGATTCATATTGATGTAATGGATGGCCATTTCGTTCCGAACATTACGATGGGACCGATTGTTGTGGAAGCGTTGCGGCCAGTTACGGATCTTCCGCTCGATGTCCATCTCATGATTGAGAACCCTGATGCATATATTGAACAGTTCGCGAAAGCGGGAGCGGATTATATTACTGTCCATGTGGAAGCGTGCCGACACTTGCATCGCACCATTCAGCTGATCCGTTCTTTCGGAGTGAAGCCGGGTGTCGTACTGAACCCGCATACGCCGGTAGAGCATATCGTCCATATCCTTGAAGATATCGACATGGTATTATTCATGACGGTCAATCCGGGATTCGGGGGACAGAAGTTCATCCATTCCGTACTTCCGAAAGTGAAGCAATTGTCCGATCTGATCAAGGAAAGAGGATTGTCAATCGATATCGAAATCGATGGCGGCATCAATGAGGAAACGATCATCCCTTGCGTTGAGGCGGGCGCCAATATATTTGTCGCTGGCTCGGCCGTTTATAATGCGGAAGATCGTACGGAAGCACTGCAAAGGATTAAAGCCGCTGGGGAAAGCGTACTGAATTGATGAATAGGATTATCATCTGTGCAGGCGGGCCAACCGGGGAGTTGCCCGACCTGTCCGCTTACGAGGCGGAAGGGACAATTTTCATCGGCGTAGACCGCGGGGCAATTCATTTACTGGATCAAGGGATTATTCCCGAAGAGGCAATCGGAGATTTTGATTCAGTGAGTGAAGAGGAGTATAGCAGAATAAAAGAATCTGTGGAACGAGTCTATCCCTTCCAGACAGAAAAAGACGAAACGGACACGGAACTGGCTGTAGATCGCGCCATTTCCTATCGTCCGGGAGAAGTGATTTTGACCGGTGTCACTGGGGGCAGGTTGGATCATTTCGAATCGGCATTGCATTTATTACTTCGGATGCAGATGGAACATAAAGAAGTTTCATTCCGCATCCGCAACGCTCATAATGAACTTTCATTACTTCGTCCTGGAGTCCATCGGGTGAAAAGGGCTGCCCAGTTCCCTTATATTTCATTTTTCCCCTTCGGCAGTTCTGTAGAAGGCCTGACATTGACCGGCTTCAAGTATGAGACGGTTAACGAAAGGATGGATATGGGCATGACGAAATTCACGAGCAATGAACCAATTTCAGAAGTTTGTACTATCTCATTCCGACAGGGCATATGCTTAATGGTAAGAAGTTCAGATTCCTGAAAGGAGAAGGGAATTGCGAGTTTATACTTTTACGATGCCGAAGTTTCTAAGTAGCTTTGTACGAAAATGCATGGTCGTCTTCCAAAAAGAAGATAAGGTTAAAACCCAAGCTACTGCAAGCCAGCGAAACAAAAAACGGAAAAAAGAAAAAACGTCAGGCTGAACTTATCGGCCTGGCGTTTTATTTCTTTTTGTCTTATAGTAATCGGAACGCGGATAAAGATATTATACTCTTTGCACTTTACCTGATTTGAGCGCTCTCGCAGATACCCAAACACGTTTCGGTTTACCGTTTACAAGAATACGGACTTTTTGAAGATTAGCTCCCCAAGTACGTCTGTTGGCATTCATTGCGTGTGAACGGGCATTCCCCGTACGTGCTTTGCGGCCAGTAACTACACATTCTTTAGCCATTTTTATGACCTCCTCGCTAATATTGATTAAGCGATTCACTATCTAATTCGCATACCATAATACTTTATCACAGGAAATAAGGGCATGCAACCTTTTTTACTGATGCTTTCAAGTGAAAATCCTTTACAACAGTTACTACGCTCTTCTAATATCTAGTCCGCGCGCTGGAAGGCTGCCTTGATTTCTGCAAAAACCGCAGAAATACGGCAAATCGAACCCTTCTTTGTTCGATTTGCTCGGGTTACTTCGGCCTTGAAGCGAAAGGCAAAAACCGCCTTTCGTTTCAATTCCTCCAGTGAAAGCCGTGACGAAGAACGGCTTTTGCGAGTAAAAGCAAAGCGTTACGAGCACATCTTTGAACTAGCTGTCGCAGTTAAACACCATCCTACGCTTTTATATTGTTATCGTGTATAGTACAATGGGGGTAGTTATTATGGATGCAGGAGGGGAAGCTTTCATGTCAATCGAGATGAAAAACGATTACGGTACGATAGATATTACGAATGACGTCATTGCCCAAGTGGTGGGAGAGGCGGCAATCGAATGCTACGGAATTGTCGGCATGGCTTCGCGTCATCAGATCCGGGATGGACTTACAGACATCCTTGGAAAAGAGAACTATGCAAAAGGAGTCATTGTTAGAAATATCGGAGACGAAACACATATCGATATGTATGTCATTATCGGATATGGAACAAAAATCTCTGAGGTCGCATACCAAGTGCAATCCAAAGTGATGTATACATTGAAAAAGACCTTATCGTTAACAGTGGATTCAGTGAATATATTTGTTCAAGGAGTTCGGGTGACGAACTGATAGAAGGAGGAAAACATTTCAATGAATTTTATTGATGGTGTGAAATTTGCCGACATGGTGAGGATGGGTGCGCATCACCTTCATCAGAATGCAGACTATGTCGATTCAC
Source organism: Sporosarcina luteola (assembly GCF_023715245.1). GTDB lineage: Bacteria > Bacillota > Bacilli > Bacillales_A > Planococcaceae > Sporosarcina > Sporosarcina luteola_C. The sequence goes on along the minus strand of NZ_JAMBNV010000001.1, from coordinate 1,930,202 downwards.
TTAACGTGTTTCCTGTTCCTGACGGGGACACAGGGACAAATATGAATTTATCCATGACGTCCGGGGCAAAGGAAACGGAAGCGAATGTTTCTGCGCATCTGGGCAAGACCGCCCAAGCATTGTCTAAAGGCCTATTGATGGGAGCACGCGGGAACTCCGGGGTCATCCTATCCCAATTGTTCCGTGGTTTTGGCAAGGCTGTGGAAGAGGAAGAGAAGCTGGATAGCAAGAAGTTCGCAAATTCACTGGAATATGGAGTGCAGACGGCATATAAAGCAGTCATGAAGCCTGTTGAAGGTACGATTCTTACTGTTGCCAAAGATGCAGCGAACAAAGGTGTTGAAGTGGCGAAGTCGACTACAGACATCATTAAAGTGATGGAGGCAATCGTTGAAGAATCGAAAGCTTCTTTGAAACGGACTCCAGATCTACTTCCGGTTTTGAAGGAAGTTGGTGTCGTCGATAGTGGCGGACAAGGCCTTGTTTATGTATATGAAGGCTTTTTGGCATGTCTGAAAGGGGAAGAGCTTCCTGAGCGGACGAATATGGATCTGATGGAGGATCTAGTCAACGCCGAGCATCATCGTGGAGTACAAGGATTCATGAACACTGAAGATATTGTTTACGGCTATTGTACAGAATTCATGGTGAAATTCGAGGATGAAAAAGTGAAGAAGCATCCTTTCGAGGAAGGCGATTTCCGCCAGGACCTGAGCAAGTTCGGTGATTCATTGCTTGTCATTTCAGATGAGGAGATTGCGAAAGTACATATTCACACTGAAGAGCCGGGAGATGCATTGAATTATGCACAGCAATACGGTTCGCTCATTAATATTAAAATCGAAAACATGCGTCAGCAGCATATTGATATTGTCGGGGAAAGCCATTCGACTAAAAAGGCGGAGACAGCTTCTCATCCATACGCAATTGTAACAGTGGCAATGGGGACAGGAATTGCCGACTTGTTGAAGAGCATCGGAGCTTCTGCTGTCATTGAAGGCGGACAGACGATGAATCCATCAACCGAAGATATCGTCAAGGCTATCAAAGACGTTGGTGCGGAGCGGGTCATCATTTTGCCGAACAATAAAAATATCATCATGGCGGCAAAGCAGGCAGCAGAAGTGATTGGCATCGAAGCAGCTGTCGTCGAAACGAAATCCGTTCCGGAAGGGCTGGCGGCAATTCTCGCATTCAATCCTGAAGCCGAAGTGGCTGATAATGAAAAGAGCATGTCCAAAGCGGCGGCCGGCGTGAAAACTGGCCAAGTCACTTATTCGATCCGGGATACATCCATAGATGGCATCGATATTAAAAAAGATGATTTTATGGGACTTGCAGGCAGTAAAATTGTTATCTCCAATCCTTCTTTAGATGATGTTATGAAGACGTTGCTTGAATCACTCATCAATGAAGATGATGAAATCGTAACAATCATCTATGGAGAGGATGTAACTGAGCAAGAAGCTGCTGAAATTGCTGAATACGTGGAATCCACGTATGATCATACAGAAGTCGAATTGTACAACGGGAAACAACCGCTTTATCCTTATATCCTTTCCGTGGAATAATACGGAAAAAACGACGGCATGCCTTTTGGGGCATGCCGATTTTCTATTTTGTCTTTACTTGAAATCTACGGTAAAATGAAGAGAGTGTTTGCTTCTCAATAAGGGGGTAGTTTAAATGAAATATAGATCTGTCTTTGAAATTATTGGTCCCGTCATGATCGGGCCTTCATCTTCGCACACCGCTGGAGCAGCTCGAATTGGACGAGTAGCCCGGGATTTGTTCGGACGTCAGCCGGAGTGGGCGAAAATTCATCTCTATGGTTCTTTTGCAGAAACTTATAAAGGGCATGGGACTGACGTTGCGATTATCGGGGGGTTGCTGGATTACGACACGTTTGATGAAAGAATAAAAACGGCTTTTGAAGATGCCGCAGCACTCGGCATGACTTTCGAGTTCATTCCCGAAGAGGAAGAAGCCGATCATCCGAATACGGCAAAAATTGTTATTGGCGACAGTCAAGGCGAAATGGAGCTTGTCGGGATTTCAATCGGTGGCGGTACAATGGAAGTCACTGAGTTGAATGGCTTTCCACTTCGCTTATCGGGTCATTTCCCGGCGCTCCTCGTTGTACACGACGATCGTTCGGGCGTCATTGCAAATGTTTCCAACGCTATCGCTTCGCAAGGCATGAACATTGCGCATATGGAAGTTGGCCGGAAGGAAAAAGGGAAAATGGCTCTGATGGTTATCGAAGTCGACCAGATGTTTGATGAAACACTCATAAATGAATTGAAATCGTTGCCGAATGTTACGCAAGTTTCAACATTGGCGAACTGAGGAGGGAAATAGCAATGGAAGTTCTATTCGGTACTGTAAAAGAATTAGTAGCACTCGCGGAAACACAAAATAAGTCGATTTCGGAAATTATGATTGAACAGGAAATGCAAATGACAAGACGTTCACGTGAAGAGATTGTCGCTCAAATGGAAAATAATCTTTCCGTCATGGAAAGCGCTGTCGAGCAAGGGTTGCAAGGCGTAAAATCGACTTCCGGTTTGACAGGCGGCGATGCAGTCCTTATTCAAAACTATATTAAGTCCGGGAAATCGCTTTCAGGGGACCTTATTTTGGATGCTGTCAGTAAAGCGGTTGCGACAAACGAAGTAAACGCAGCAATGGGAATGATCTGTGCAACTCCAACTGCAGGGGCTGCCGGAATTGTACCAGGAACGCTTTTCGCAGTGAAAGACAAATTGAACCCAACGAGAGAGCAGATGGTGAATTACTTATTTACATCAGGCGCTTTCGGCTTTGTCGTGGCAAATAATGCATCCATCTCTGGAGCAGCAGGAGGATGTCAAGCGGAAACTGGATCAGCCGCTTCGATGGCTGCCGCTGCGATCGTTGAAATGGCTGGAGGAACTCCTCAGCAAAGTGCAGAGGCTTTTTCAATCGTCATGAAAAACATGCTCGGACTTGTGTGCGATCCGGTGGCGGGTCTAGTAGAAGTACCATGTGTGAAGCGTAATGCAATGGGAGCTGCAAAAGCCCTTGTCGGAGCGGATATGGCTCTTGCAGGAGTAGTAAGCAGGATTCCGACTGATGAAGTGATTGAAGCGATGCATAGAATCGGACAGTCAATGCCTTCCGCGTTAAGGGAAACCGCAAAAGGGGGCTTAGCTGCCACTCCTACTGGAAAGGCGCTCGAAGCCGAGATTTTCGGAAAGGACAAAACGTCTCGTGACGCCGTCAATTCTTGACTCTGTCACAACGCTAAAAGGCGTCGGCAAGGCATCTGCAGAACAACTTCAAAAACTTGGCATTGAAACGATTGAAGAGTTAATCAATACATTTCCGTACCGCCATGAAGACTTCAGATTGAAAAATTTAGCTGAAACGCCGCATAATGAACGGGTCACCATTGAAGGAAGGGTCGAAAGTGAGCCTTCCGTTCTTTTTTTGGGGAGAAATAAATCACGACTCCAATTACGGTTGCTGGCCGGAAACCATCTCGTTAAAGCGGTTTTCTTCAATCAACATTACTTGAAAGACCGAATTTCAATCGGAATGATCGTTACGGTGACAGGCAAATGGGATCGTGGCAGGCAAGTGATCAATGTGAGCAACTTCAGTCAGGGGCCGAAAACAGATCAAGCTGATTTTGAACCTGTCTATAGTTTGAAAAACGTCATGCACCAAAAGACGTTCCGCAAATATATGAGACAGGCACTAGATTTGTGCAGCGGTGAAATTGCCGAAGTTCTTCCGTATTCATTGCGGGAAGCTTATTTGTTGCCGTCGGTCGGAGAAGCACTTGAAATGGTGCATTTTCCAAAATCGCCGAATGACGTGAAACAGGCACGTAGACGCTTTGTCTATGAGGAACTCTTGAAATTTCAATTGAAAATGATCGGTATGAAAAAAATCCGTAAAGAAACCGAAAAAGGAACTCCGATTCATTATGATCTGGATCGTATCAAGGAGTTCATTGCTTCATTGCCTTTCGAGCTGACGAATGCACAAAAAAAGGTTGTCAATGAGCTATGTGCCGAATTGAAAAGCCCGATGAGGATGAATCGTCTGCTGCAAGGGGATGTAGGTTCCGGAAAGACGGTCGTAGCTGCTATTGCCCTATTTGCGGCGATTACTGGTGGGTTTCAAGGTGCGCTTATGGCACCGACGGAAATTCTTGCGGAACAGCATGCCGATTCCCTTTCATCATGGCTTGAGCCGTTTGGAGTGAATGTCGCCTTTCTCTCCGGATCCACGAAAGGGAAAGCGAGAAGGATCATCATTGAGAAATTGCAAAGCGGAGAAATCGATCTGCTGATCGGGACGCACGCATTGATCCAGCCGGATGTCGGTTTCGCAAAACTGGGACTCGTCATAACGGATGAACAGCATCGTTTCGGTGTGGAACAACGGCGTGTGTTAAGGGAGAAAGGACTTAATCCCGACGTCCTTTTCATGACGGCGACACCGATCCCACGTACACTGGCCATCACTGCCTTCGGGGAAATGGATGTCTCGATCTTAGACGAAATGCCAGCAGGACGGAAAAAAATTGAAACATACTGGTTGAAAGAGGAATCTTTATTGCCAGTGTTACGGAAGATGGAGAAGGAGTTGCAAGCCGGCAGACAAGCATATGTCATTTGTCCGCTCATTGAGGAATCAGATAAGATCGATGTGCAGAATGCCGTAGATGTCCATGGCCAGCTCACCCACCATTTTGCCGGGCGGTACACAGTCGGCCTCATGCATGGGAGACTTCATTCCGATGAGAAAGATGCGATCATGAGGGAATTCAGTGAGGGGAAAATTGATTGCCTCGTTTCGACAACCGTCGTAGAAGTAGGCGTGAATGTCCCTAACGCCACTTTTATGCTTATTTATGATGCCACCCGTTTCGGTCTTGCCCAACTCCACCAATTAAGGGGGAGGGTCGGCAGGGGGGCGGACCAATCGTATTGCGTCCTTCTTGCTGATCCGAAGAACGAGGAAGGGAAAGAACGGATGCAGTCCATGACAGAGACGAATGACGGGTTCCTATTAGCCGAAAAGGACCTTGAGCTTAGAGGGGCAGGAGACTTCTTCGGCAAGAAGCAAAGCGGAATGCCTGAATTCAAGATGGCTGATCTGGTGCATGACTACCGTGCGTTGGAAACTGCGCGTCAAGATGCTGAGAAGATGCTGGCATCGGATGAATTCTGGACTGACCCGGAATATAAATTCCTAAGAGAAGACTTGGAGCAATCAGGCGCGCTTTCACAAGAACGTATGGACTGAAAACATAATTGAACAACAGGTCAAGAAATTGAGTTTTTTTCTTTGCCTGTTGTTTGTTTTTATTTCATCCAATGTTTTGTAGAAATCAATGAGGAACTATGATAATATACTGGTATTAGTACCAAGTGCTAATCCGGAAGGGTGAATCGAGTGAGAGTGCCAAAAAGGGAGAGGCAGCGCCAGCTTGAAATGAGCCTCGAACAAAATCCTTTTCTGACAGACGAAGAGTTATCCAAACAATTTAACGTAAGCGTTCAGACGATACGATTGGATCGATTGGAATGTGGAATTCCAGAGTTGCGTGAACGACTGAAAACCGTTGCTGCGCGAACAATGGATGCAGAAGTGAAGTCTCTCCAATCCGATGAGGTGATTGGTGACATCATAGATATCGAGTTGGACAAGAGGGCTGTTTCCATATTTGATGTAACGGACGATCATGTCTTCCGAAGAAGTGGAATCACTCGTGGCCACCATTTATTCGCACAGGCAAATTCATTGGCAGTTGCTGTTCTCGATGATGATCTTGCTTTGACTGTCACATCGAACCTCCATTTCCTGAAGCCCGTCAAATCAGGTGATCGGGTCATTGCACGTGCCATCGTTGATAAAGAGCGTTCAAATGATAAAAGAACTTTTGTCGATGTCATCTCCACTGTCGAAAACGAGACGGTTTTCACCGGTGAATTCCAGATGTATCAAACTACGGACCACAGCAGGAGGGAAATATGATGATCATTGCATTGGATGGAATGGGCGGAGATCATGCACCAGGTGAAATTATTGAAGGCGCGCTTCTGAGCCTATCGGAATTTGAAGATATACATATACATATTTATGGAAATGAAGAAGAGATGGCACCATATTTGAAAGAACATGGACGCTTGAAAGTGATTCATTGTACAGAAAGAATCGAGGCGGACGATGAGCCGGTCCGTGCAATCAGAAGGAAGAAGGATGCCTCCATGGTAAGGATGGCGCAGGCTGTAAAAGACGGCAAAGCCGATGCGTGCGTATCTGCCGGGAATACAGGAGCGCTAATGGCAGCCGGGTTATTTATCGTAGGACGGATTGAAGGCATCGATCGCCCGGCGCTATCGCCAACCTTACCGACAATCGATGGACAAGGTTTCGTCTTCTTGGATGTCGGCGCAAATTCTGACGCAAAGCCTACTCATTTGCAGCAATATGCGATCATGGGCAGCATTTATGCGGAAAAAGTGCGCGGCATTCAAAAGCCCCGCGTCGGACTTTTGAATATCGGCACTGAAGAAGGCAAAGGGAACGAACTGACGAAAGCGGCATACGAACTTCTCACAGAAGCGCCCATTCATTTTATCGGCAACGTCGAATCGAGGGACATTTTAAGCGGTGCGGCAGATGTCATTGTAACGGATGGATTTACAGGGAATATGGTGTTGAAGACGATTGAAGGGACTGCAGCGGGTTTCTTTTCAATGCTAAAAGAAGTATATGGAGCCTCTTTGAAGTCCAAGCTGTCAGCGGCATTGGTGAAAGATGACCTCCGTGGTTTAAAAAAGAAAATGGATTACACCGAGTATGGCGGAGCGGGTTTATTCGGGTTGAATTCCCCAGTCATCAAGGCACATGGCTCCTCAAATGCCAATGCAATTTTAAATGCGATTAGACAAGCGAGGACAATGGTCGAATTCGATGTGTGCGGAACAATTAGAGAGACAGTTGGAAAGGTGGATGCGGAATGACGAAAATAGCGTTTATTTTCCCGGGACAAGGCTCACAGTCTGTCGGAATGGGAGCAGAACTATTCAATAGTGGCGGGAGTTTCCTAGAACAGGCTGATGAAGTATTGCAGTTCGGCTTAAGCCGTTTGATTACAGAAGGCCCCCAAGAGGAACTGACATTGACATATAATGCGCAGCCCGCATTGTTGACAGTCGGCGCTATGATTGCTTCAAGGCTTGTTGAGGAAGGAATTACACCTGACTATACAGCTGGACATAGTCTTGGTGAGTATACTGCCCTCGTCGCTTCAGGCGTCCTTTCATTTGAGGACGGTGTGTCGGTTGTCCATAAGCGTGGACTATTCATGAACGATGCGGTTCCTGCCGGAGAAGGGGCGATGGCCGCCATTTTAGGACTGGATAGCGAAAAGCTGCAAGAAGTGACGGATGCCATTACAGCTAATGGCGATTCGGTCCAACCGGCCAATTTGAATTGTCCTGGACAAATTGTCATATCGGGAACGAAAGCAGGCGTCGAAAAAGCTTGTATCGAGCTTAAGGAAGCGGGAGCGAAAAGAGCGATTCCCTTGGATGTGAGCGGACCATTCCACTCATCCCTTATGAAACCTGCAGCGGATCGTCTGAAAAAAGCGTTGGATGAAGTTGCAATGAAAGACGCATTGATACCTGTCATCGCTAATGTGAATGCGGAAACGGTTTCAGATCGTGAGGAAATCAAGCAACTCCTTGTGGAACAATTATATTCCCCGGTTAGATGGGAAGACTCCGTTCGAAAATTGATCAACCTTGGTGTTACACATTTCATTGAATGCGGCCCTGGAAAAGTGCTCAGCGGCCTTGTTAAGAAAATAGATAGATCTGTTACAGTGCTTCCTGTCTATGACAAAGAGACAATGCAAGCAGTCATTGATGCAGCGAAAGGGTGGGAATAATGGGTAGATTTGAAAGAAAATCGGCGATCGTTACAGGCGCTTCAAGAGGAATTGGACGCGAGATTGCAATTTTGCTAGGAAAAGAAGGCGCTCGTGTAGCGGTCAACTATAGTGGCAGCAAAGAAAAAGCGGAAGAAGTCGTTGAATTGATCAAACAATCCGGCGGAGATGCTTTTGCCATCCAAGCAAACGTTTCGGATGCCGAACAAGTGAAACAAATGATCGATGAGACATTGAAAACGTTTGGTTCTATTGATATGCTCGTAAATAATGCAGGAATTACGCGTGATAATTTGTTGATGCGCATGAAGGAAGACGAATGGGATGATGTTATCAACATCAATCTAAAAGGCGTGTTCCTCTGTACGAAAGCTGTGACACGTCAAATGATGAAGCAACGTGCAGGAAAGATCGTCAACCTTGCATCGATTGTAGGCGTCATCGGTAATCCGGGACAAGCAAATTATGTCGCTGCAAAAGCCGGTGTGATAGGCTTAACGAAGACGACTGCGAGAGAGCTTGCTACGAGGAATATCACTGTGAACGCAGTTGCACCAGGTTTCATTACAACAGATATGACTGAAGCTCTTCCAGAGGAAGTTAAAGCACAAATGTTGGGCTCCATTCCTTTGGGTAAGCTAGGATCAGCTGAAGATGTCGCAGGCGCAGTAGCGTTCCTACTATCCGACGATGCAAACTATATTACCGGACAAACCATCAATGTTGATGGCGGTATGGTGATGTAATCACCTGTATAGGTCTAACTAATGAATTTTGCCTGGAAATTCCGTTGCTTGTAGTGGAAGGCGGCGAAGTGCAAAGATGTGCTCTCAACGCTTCGCTTTTGTTCGCAAAAGCCGTTCTTCGTTACGGCTTTTCCTGGGGGAGCCCCTGCCTTAATTTCTGCAAAAAGCGCAGAAATACGGCAAATCGAACTCTTCGTGGTTCGATTGGAAAGCGTCCGCCTGTAACGTAGAGCGACTTCTTGTTGAATTTTCATTGAGAGGAGGTGACTATAGTGTCAGTACTTGAACGTGTAACGAAAGTGGTTGTCGACCGACTTGGTGTCGATGAAAGCGAAGTAAAACCTGAAGCTTCTTTCAAAGACGATCTCGGCGCAGACTCTTTGGATGTCGTTGAGCTAGTTATGGAATTAGAAGATGAATTCGATATGGAAATTTCCGATGATGATGCAGAAAAAATCGGAACTGTAGGCGATGCAGTGAAATATATCGAAGAAAAAGTGAACTAATTTTATCTAAGCGCAATTCAATATCTCGACGCAATTACGCCGAGGCATAATTGATTAGATATCCGAAAAAATGTGTGCATCACTATATGATGCACTTCCAATGAGATGCTTTCAACCTTTCTTGCGACTTGAAAAGGATGAAAGTATCTCTTTTCGGTTTTGCATGTACGACGTGAACAATGTAAAATTAAATGGACTACGAAGTGAAAGGCAGAATCTTGATGACTAACAAACGGAATGTAAAAAGTAAATATCCAACAGCTCCACTTCAAAGCGAGGTACGAAAGAAATTTGAAGACTTGCAAGGGCGCCTAGACATCCATTTTAAAGACGAAACGCTTCTTTATAATGCATTCACCCATTCGTCCTACGTCAACGAACACCGTCGGAAAAATTTCACGGATAATGAAAGGCTTGAATTCCTTGGAGATGCCGTTCTGGAGCTCGGTGTTTCTCGATTCCTATACGCGACTGAACCGAATATGAGCGAAGGCGAGTTGACGAAACTGCGGGCAGCCATTGTATGTGAGCCATCACTCGTCAAGTTTTCGAATGAACTGCACTTCGGTGATTTCATCTTGCTTGGCAAAGGCGAGGAGCAGACCGGCGGGAGATTGCGTCCGGCATTACTTGCAGACGTATTTGAAGCGTATATCGGCGCGTTGTTTTTGGATCAGGGAATGGAACCTGTCACCAAATTTCTTGAAAAGGTTGTATTCCCGAAAATCGGGGACGGTGCTTTTTCGCATGTGATGGATTATAAAAGCCGCTTGCAGGAAATCGTACAACAGACGAACAGTGGCAGCTTGAATTATGAAATTGTCGAAGAGAAGGGTCCTGCGCATGCGAAAAAGTTTGTCACCGTCGTAAGATTGGAAAATCGTGAACTTGGTACCGGAATCGGAAGATCGAAAAAAGAAGCCGAGCAGGAAGCGGCCCGTCAAGCCATCCAAGTATTAAAAGGAAATGAGGCCGAAGGGGAGAACTGATTGTGTTTCTAAAAAGAGTTGAAATTATTGGATTCAAATCATTTGCCGATAGGATCGGAATCGATTTCGTCCCAGGCGTAACAGCCATTGTAGGACCTAACGGCAGTGGGAAAAGTAATATAACCGATGCAATCCGATGGGTGCTCGGTGAACAGTCCGCCAAATCCCTTCGCGGTGCAAAGATGGAGGATGTGATATTCGCAGGCAGCGATTCCCGCAAGCCGCTGAATTTTGCGGAAGTGACACTGATCCTGGATAACACGAACGGGTTATTCCCGCTCGATTACACGGAAATAAGCGTCAGCCGCCGGGTCTTCCGTTCGGGAGAAAGCAATTACTTATTAAACGGGCAACAATGCCGTTTGAAGGATATTAATGATGTCTTCATGGATTCTGGGTTAGGAAAGGAAGCATTCTCAATTATATCCCAAGGGCGTGTCGACGAAATCCTGAACAGTCGGCCGGAGGATAGGAGAAGTATTTTCGATGAGGCCGCAGGTGTGTTGAAATATAAAACACGCAAAAGGAAGGCGGAACATAAGCTTTTCGAAACGGAGGACAATTTGGATCGTGTCCTCGATATCCTCAAAGAACTAGATTCAAGAATCGGTCCGCTTGAAAAGAACGCGGAAGCAGCAGAAAGACATCAGGTACTTTCTACAGAAATCAGGGAAGCCGATGTCCGTCTTCTGAATTTTGATGGAGCGAAATTACGTGATGAAATCATTGCGAAAACTGAGCTGATCGAAGAAAAAAGGTTGCACCGCGAACAATTGGTGGCAGAAATCGCCAAAGTAGAACAAGAATCAAATGTGTACAAGATTCGTTTAGCGCAATCCGATCAAAATATTGAATCGCTCCAAAAGCAGTTGGTGGAAATTAGTGCTGAAGCTGAAAAGTGGGAAGGTCGCCGGCTATTATCGCTTGAAAAGCAGAAAAATTCGGAGCAACAGCTAAATAGGATTCGACAAGAGTTGGCTGATGCGAAAAAGGGTAAAGAAGATCTTGTTGTCAAATTAGCGGCAGCAAGAGAGAAATTGACCATTACAGGATCTTCCTTGGACAAAATTAATTCGGAAATGAATGAAATTGCCCAAATCCTGAAAAGGTCGGCAAAAGAGACCGAAGAGGAAATTGATGAACTGAAGTCATCCTATATTGAAATGCTGAACGAAGAAGCGACGATCCGGAATGATTTAAAGCATATTGAGGAACGGATGCAAGGAGAAAAGACTTCGACAGTCCGTATATCGGAACAAACTTCCATGTTAAAGAGCAAGCTCCAAGAGTTGTACGGAAAAAGGTCTATCCAAACTGCCGAGCTTTCTTCCTTGCAGGAAAAAAAGGAGAAAGCGGAGTCGGCATTTGTAAAATCCGAAAAACTCTACCGCGAGGCTGAAGAAGAACTGGGAATCCAGCAGCAATTCATGCAAAATGCGACGAACAAGCAGTCCGAAATGCAAGGACGATTGCGTGCGCTACAAAGTTTGGAAGCAGATTTTTCAGGATTCTATTCAGGTGTCAGAGCCGTACTCATAGCAGCAAAAGAAGGCAAGTTGCGTGGTGTCGATGGGGCTGTTGCAGAACTCATTACTGTGGATGACCCCCATATTAAAGCGATTGAAACAGCTTTGGGCGGCGCGATGCAGCATATCGTCACATCTACGGAATCAGAAGCTCGGAATGCGATTGGCTATTTGAAACAGAGAAATGCCGGTCGTGCGACGTTTTTGCCACGTGACGTTATTAAATCTAGGAAACTTCCAATTGCGTCACTCCGTATTGTGCAACAACATCCGGAGTTTATCGGAACGGCCGATCAGCTTGTGAAGACAGATTCCGCCTTTTCAATCATCACTGAAAATCTTCTTGGCATGACTATCGTTGCAAAAACGCTGGTCGGAGCTTCCGCAATTGCCAAGATGTTAGCATATAAATTCCGCATAGTAACACTTGACGGAGATGTCGTGAATGCCGGTGGTTCCCTTACCGGGGGTGGAGCGAAAGGGCAGTCGACCGTATTTTCAAGAAAAGCGGAGTTGGAGACGTTAAGTGCACAACTTTCAAAAATGACTGCTTCCATCGAGATTGCAAACAGCAAAATCGGTGATTCGAAAATGTCCGTCGCCCAGCATATGCATGACACGGAAAAATATCGTCAACTACGGGATTCTGTAAGGCAGGAATTGGTTTCAAAAGAATCAGCTCTACGTGAACTGGATTTGGAAATCAGGGCGATCGAATCTGAAATCTCATTAGCCGAAAGAGGGATCGCCGGCTCGGAAAACGTGGGCGCGGAACTTTCGAACAGGAAAAAGGCATTGCTCGAACGGCATGAATGGATCAGATCCTCACTGGATTCCACTCAAAAAGAAGTTGAAACACTGGAGCGGTTGGCTGCGAATCGACGGAACGAGGAAGCGGCATTGATGACCAAAAATAGTGAGCTTCGTGAGCAGGCGGCCATCCTACGGGAACAGAAAGGGCACCAACAGACAACAATTTCGGATATGGAGCAAACACTGAGTCAACTAGAGCAGAAAATGTCTGCCCTGGAAGTCGATCGGGATATTTACACCGAACATGAATTGGGCATCGATCTAACGCCGGAGGAAATCGCGGCTCATATAGATAGATCCGCGACGGAGAAATCCACGATTGAACAATCCCTGTCTGATGAACGAAACAGTAGGAGTCAAATTGCATCTGCCCTAGAAAAACAGGCGGAAACATTAAAATGTATTCGCCTCGATGAAGGGAAGGCAGTTTCTTCTCTAAATGAAATCAATGTTGCCGTTTCACGTCTTGAAGTGAAATACGAATCCATCACAGATCGCCTTTTGGATGAATATGGACTTTATCCTGATTTCGAAGCAGGAAGCGATTTTGATGTGGAAGCAACAAGAAGTAGGGTCGACGAATTAAAGAGCGAAATCGAGTCGCTCGGTTCCGTCAATCCGAGTGCAATCCAGGAATTCAAAGAAGTGTCTGAGCGCCATGCATTTTTAACTGAACAACGGAACGATTTACTGGAAGCGAAAAGCACACTCAATGAAGCGATGTCCGAAATGGACCGTGAAATGGAAATGCGATTCGGTACGACATTCAATGCGGTAAGAAATCGATTCCATGTCGTCTTTAAAGAAATGTTCGGCGGCGGGGATGCGGATTTGATCCTTACACAGCCTGACAACTTGCTGGAAACGGGGGTTGAAATCGTCGCAAGGCCTCCAGGCAAAAAGTTGCAGAACTTGAGCCTGTTATCCGGCGGTGAGAGGGCGCTCACGGCGATTACATTGCTGTTTTCAATCATCGAAGTGCGGCCGGTACCATTCTGCATTTTGGATGAAGTCGAAGCGGCGCTCGACGAAGCGAATGTCATCCGTTACAGTAAATATTTAAAGAAGTTTTCGGACGACACCCAATTCATCGTCATCACCCATCGGAAAGGGACGATGGAAGGGGCCGATGTTTTGTATGGAATTACAATGCAGGAATCGGGAGTATCGAAGCTGATTTCCGTGAAGCTCTCCGAAGTTCCCGCTGAAGTGTTGGGATAATCATTGACAGGAATAGGAAAAGGAGAGAGTCGGATTGACTTTTTTTAAGAAACTGAAAGAGAAAATTACAGGCACTAATGAAACGGTAACTGAGAAATTCAAGGACGGTCTTTCAAAGACCAGGAATTCATTCACCTCTAAAGTGAATGACCTTGTAGCACGTTTCCGTGAAGTCGATGAAGAGTTTTTCGAAGAACTCGAGGAACTGCTATTGCAGGCGGATGTAGGCGTCGAAACGGTCATGGAACTTGTCGATCAATTACGATGGGAAGTTCAAAGGAAAAACATCAAAAACACAGAAGGAATCCAATCGGTCATTTCCGAAAAACTCGTGGAAATATATAAGGCTGGTGAGGAACTGGACACCGATCTGAATATGCAAGAGGATTTGACTGTCATTTTGATGGTAGGTGTCAACGGGGTAGGAAAGACGACGACAATTGGGAAGCTTGCAGCACGTCTCAAAGAAGAAGGAAAGACCGTCATGCTTGCGGCCGGAGATACATTCCGAGCAGGAGCGATCGATCAGCTAGTCGTTTGGGGCGAGCGTGTCGGCGTCGAAGTAATCAGACAGTCGGAAGGCTCAGATCCCGCTGCAGTCATGTATGACGCGATTCACGCTGCGAAAAGCCGAAAGGTGGATGTATTGATCTGCGATACTGCTGGCAGATTGCAAAACAAAGTGAACTTGATGAATGAACTCGAGAAAGTCCACCGTGTAATCGGCAAGGAAATTGAAGGGGCCCCGCATGAAGTCCTTCTTGCACTTGACGCTACGACGGGCCAAAATGCCTTAATCCAGGCGCAGACGTTCAAAGAGGCGACGAATGTCACTGGTATCGTCCTTACGAAGCTTGACGGGACTGCTAAAGGCGGAATTGTTTTAGCGATCCGCAATAAACTTAATATCCCGGTAAAATTTGTTGGTCTTGGAGAAGGTATGGATGACCTGCAACCATTCGATCCGGAAAAATACGTATATGGACTCTTTGCAGATGGACTTGAAAAAGAAGCTGAAGAATAAGGCGTTTTAGCTAAGCGCTCTCCTTTTGCATCAAGTAAATTTACTTGACAGTTCAATTCCGGCATACTAAGATTAGCAGAGGGGGCGAAGCGCTATGCTTGAAAAAACGACACGCGTCAACTTCCTCTATGACTTCTATCAGACACTGTTGACCGAAAAACAACGGATTTACATGCAACTCTATTACCTCGACGACCTGTCACTCGGTGAAATTGCCGAAGAATACGGAGTGTCGAGACAAGCTGTCTACGACAATGTCCGAAGAACAGAAGCGATGCTGGAAGACTACGAAGAAAAATTGAAACTTTTCTCCAAGTTCCGGAACCGGATGGAGATCATCGAGAGGCTTGAACAGCTTGTGCTCGGGAATGATGATGCATCCAAGGAAGTACGGATGCTGTTGAACACATTGAAAGATCATGAATAGGGGGTCTATGCATGGCATTTGAAGGTTTGGCCCAGCGCCTGCAAGGGACGCTTCAGAAAATAAAGGGCAAAGGTAAGATTAGTGAAGTCGACGTCAAGGAAATGATGCGCGAAGTGCGATTTGCGCTTATTGAAGCAGACGTCAACTTGAAGGTCGTAAAAGAATTCGTCAAGACGGTCAGTGAGCGGGCTGTCGGCCAGGACGTCATGAAGAGCCTGACACCCGGCCAACAAGTCGTGAAAATTGTCAAGGACGAATTGACGAACTTGATGGGCGGAGAGCAGAATCCGATCCAATTCGCAAGGAAAGCACCAACTGTCATTATGATGGTCGGCTTGCAAGGGGCGGGGAAAACGACTACGACAGGAAAGCTCGCGACAGTCCTTCGTAAACGCCATAATAAAAAGCCGTTACTGGTGGCAGCAGACGTGTATCGTCCGGCAGCAATCCAGCAATTGGAGACGCTCGGAAAACAATTGACGTTGCCTGTCTTTTCGTTGGGCACGGATGTCTCCCCGGTTGAAATTGCACGCCAAGCGATTGCAGAAGCGGAAAAGGAACATCACGACGTCGTCATCATCGATACGGCGGGACGTTTGCATGTCGATGAAAATCTAATGCAGGAATTGAAGGATATCAGGGAATTAAGCAAGCCAGATGAAGTATTCCTTGTAGTGGATGCAATGACGGGACAGGATGCCGTCAATGTAGCAAAGTCATTTGACGAAGCGATCGGCATAACAGGAGTCGTTTTGACGAAACTGGACGGTGACACACGAGGCGGTGCTGCATTATCTATCCGCTCTGTTACTCAAAAGCCGATCAAGTTCGTCGGTATGGGTGAAAAGATGGATGCCTTGGAGCCGTTCCATCCAGAACGTATGGCCTCCCGGATTTTAGGGATGGGCGATGTCATGTCACTTATCGAAAAAGCGCAGGAAAATGTCGACGAAGAAAAGGCGAAAGAGCTTGAACAGAAATTCCGTACGCAAACATTCACGCTCGACGACTTTTTGGATCAACTTCAGCAAGTGAAAAAGATGGGCCCTTTGGATGAAATCTTGAAGATGATGCCTGGTATGAATAAAATTAAAGGGCTTGAAAACGCTCAAGTTGACGAGAGTCAGATGGGCCGCGTCGAAGCGGTCATCCGATCGATGACAACAGCAGAACGCACGACACCTGAAATTATCAATGCGAGCAGACGTAAGAGGATTGCGAAGGGTTCCGGTACTTCAATACAGGAAGTGAACCGACTCCTAAAGCAATTTGAAGATATGAAGAAGATGGTCAAGCAGATGACCAACATGCAACAAAAGGGTAAAAAGAAGATGAAAATGCCTGGATTCGACTCTTTATTCAGGTGAAAATGCTGAACTTCAGCGTAATTTTAAGGTGTTAAGAAAAAACACTTTACAAACATGAAAAACCTTGATAATATACTATCTTGTGTGAAACTATTCGGAGGTGCAAGAAAAAATGTCAGTAAAAATTCGTCTTAAACGTATGGGAGCAAAGAAAACTCCTTTCTATCGTATTGTTGTAGCAGATTCACGTTCACCACGTGATGGCCGTCAAATCGAAACAGTAGGTACTTACAACCCGCTTACAAAACCTGCTGAAGTGAAAATCGATGAAGAATTGGCTCTTAAATGGCTTCAAAACGGTGCTAAACCATCTGATACAGTTCGTAACCTGTTCTCAGAACAAGGCATCATGGAGAAATTCCACAACGCTAAATACGGTAAGTAATCAGGAGGGGTGGACATGAAGCAGCTGATTGAAACGATTGTCAAACCTTTGGTCGATCATCCCGGAGATGTTCAGGTCGACAAAGATGAGCAACATCATCGTGTCACTTACAAACTTTCCGTTAATCCCGAAGATATGGGGAAAGTGATCGGAAAGCAGGGGCGTGTCGCCAAGGCGATACGAACTATTGTTTATTCAGCAGCAGGAAGTCGCCACGGTAAGAAAGTTTACCTTGATATCATCGAATGATGGAAATCAGTCTTGAACAACAGGTTTACGCGGATTGGCTAATGCCGTACCCGGGAAACCAACACAAAAAAGGAGGGAGCTCATGTTCCTTCCTTTTTTGTCTACTTAAGCTTAAGGAATGCATCCATGTCCCTAATGAAAAGGAAGGTGTATTGTATGCAATGGTTCAACGTTGGTAAAATTGTCAACACACATGGAATACAAGGGGAAGTGCGTGTCATCTCGCGTACTGATTTCCCGGATGAAAGGTATGCGGTCGGAAATGAACTCACTTTATTCATGCCGAATGAAAAAAAGCCGATTAAGTTGATTGTAGCAAGCCACCGCCGCCATAAGAACTTCGACCTTCTCACTTTTGAAGGCCATATCAATATCAACGATGTTGAGAAATATCGGGACGGATTATTAAAGGTGTCCGAGAAGCAACTTGGTGATCTTGATGAAGGGGAGTTTTACTACCACGAAATCATCGGATGTACTGTTTATACGGATGTTGGTGAAGAGCTCGGTGAAGTGACGGATATACTGGCGACAGGCGCCAATGATGTATGGACTGTCACACCGAAGACTGGAAAACCGCATTACATCCCTTATATTGAAGATGTCGTCAAAGAAATTGATATTGAGAAGAAACAAATCATCATCGAACCGATGGAAGGACTACTGTCATGATGAAAATAGACGTTCTCTCGTTGTTTCCCGAAATGTTCGAAGGAGTTCTCCACTCCTCCATCATGAAGAAGGCACAGGAGAATGAAGCCGTTTCTTTTAAAGTGACGGATTTCAGGGACTTCTCTGGGAACAAGCATCATAAAGTGGACGACTATCCATATGGTGGCGGCGCGGGGATGGTTTTGAAGCCCGAACCGCTATTTGCAGCGGTCGAATCGCTCGCCCTCGATACGTCGAAGAAACCGCGAGTCATCCTCATGTGCCCACAAGGCGTCAGATTCAATCAGAAACAGGCAGAAGAACTTTCCAAGGAAGAACATCTTGTATTCCTTTGCGGGCATTATGAGGGCTATGACGAGCGTATACGTGAACATCTCGTAACAGATGAGATATCCCTCGGCGACTTCGTTCTGACCGGCGGGGAGATAGCATCCATGGCCATCATCGACAGCGTCGTCAGACTCTTGCCGAATGTTTTGGGTAATACAGATTCCCCTGTCCATGATTCATTCTCGACAGGTCTCCTCGAGCATCCCCAATACACAAGACCTGCTGAATTCAATGGAATGAAAGTTCCTGATGTCCTATTATCAGGAAACCACGGCGAAATCGAAAAATGGCGTCAAGAACAATCACTAAGACGCACATTCGAACGCAGAAGAGACCTACTGGAAGACGCTCCATTAACAGAACATCAACAGAAAGTGTTAAAGCAGCTAATAAGTGAGGAGTCCAATTGATAGGAAGCTCCGTTGATTGTAGCGAAAGGCGGCGACTCCAGCGGGAACAGCGCGAGCTGAAGACCCTGGACTGAGCGAAGCGAGGGAAGCGGCTGAAGCCGTGCCCGCGGAAAGCGTCCGCCTGCAGCGGAAATCAACTTTTCACACTTGCACACACTGTCGCTTTATGATAATATCTACTTTGTACTTCTATAGGGAGTACATACTGACTGGTGTTCCGCTGCAAACGCAAGAGGTGCAAGAGCATCTGTGGATAAGGAGAGAAAAAAATGCAAAACATTATTGCAGAAGTAACAAAAGACCAACTTCGTTCAGACCATCCTGATTTCCGTCCTGGGGACACTGTCCGCTTGCACGTGAAAATCGTTGAGGGCACGCGCGAGCGTATCCAGCTCTTCGAAGGAGTTGTCATCAAGCGTCGTGGAGGCGGAATCAGTGAAACTTTCACAGTCCGTAAAATCTCCAACGGTGTAGGTGTTGAGCGTACATTCCCTGTACACACACCGAAAATCGCTAAACTTGAAGTTACTCGTCGCGGTAAAGTCCGTCGTGCGAAATTGTACTACCTTCGCAACCTTCGCGGAAAAGCTGCACGTATCAAAGAAATCCGATAAAATTCAAACAGCGGGGATTGCATCTCCGCTGTTTCCTATTCATGAGGAGACCAAAAAGTTGGTCTCCTTTCTTTTTTCCTCCAGCTCCGTGCGCCAGAGACTCGGTCATAAGTCAGCTCTGCTACACGGCAAAGTGCGCCGTTTCGCAGATCTGCCTTATGCCTATCGTCTCTATTCAGGCGCACTGCGCTTTTGTTTTTGCCTCAAAAATGAATAGACTGTACAATAAGGATAGTGACTTGGCGGGAGGCTTTGTGATGAATGAAGAGAAGAAGAAAAATGAAACTTGGGAATGGATTAAAGCGCTTTTAATTGCGTTTGGACTGGCGGCAATCATCCGTATATTTTTATTCACACCGATTGTTGTGGATGGTATTTCAATGATGCCCACACTTGAACACGGCGATAAAATGATTGTCAATAAAATCGGTTACACACTCGGAAAACCAGATCGTTTTGATATTGTCGTCTTCCATGCACCCGAAAAGAAGGATTATATTAAGAGGGTCATCGGTCTTCCGGGCGATAAAGTGGAATATAAGGACGATATTCTATACATTAATGATCAACCGTACGAAGAAACCTATCTTGATCAATATAAAGAAGAAATTCCCGATGGAACTTTGACCGAAGATTTCACGCTGGAAGAGAAGATCGGTATGCAGACGGTCCCTGAAGGCCATGTCTTCGTTATGGGCGATAATCGCCGAAAGAGTAAAGATTCAAGACATATCGGAGCAGTGCCGATTGATGAAATCATAGGAAGCACAAAATTCATATTCTGGCCGATCAGTGATTTCGGCAAGGTGGACTGAAGGAAGGGGATGAAACTATGACCATACAATGGTTTCCGGGCCATATGGCCAAAGCTAGACGTGAAGTGACGGAACAATTGAAACTCGTCGACATCGTATTCGAGTTAATCGACGCCCGATTGCCCCTTTCATCGAGAAACCCGATGATTGATGAAGTCATCCAGCAAAAACCGAGACTGCTTATTTTGAATAAGATGGACCTAGCTGATGAGAAGGAGACGGAGCGATGGATCAGACACTTCGAATCAGAAGGTATCCGGGCAGTCGCCATAAATTCCTTTGAAGGAAAAGGGCTGCAAACCGTAACAAAGGCAGCAAAGGAAATACTGGCACCGAAAATTGAACGCTTGAAAAAGAGGGGTATTCGACCTGGGGCGATCCGCGCCATGATTGTTGGAATTCCTAACGTCGGGAAGTCGACGTTGATCAACCGGCTCGCAAAGAAAAATATTGCAAAAACAGGTAATAAGCCGGGTGTCACGAAAGCCCAGCAATGGATCAAATTCGAGAAGGAACTTGAATTGCTTGATACGCCGGGAATCCTTTGGCCGAAATTTGAAGACCAAGCCGTAGGGTATAAACTTGCGTTGACAGGTGCAATCAAGGACACGATCGTCAATATGGAAAACCTGGCAGTCTATGGACTCCGCTTTCTGGAGGAGCATTATCCTGAGCGTCTTGAAAAGCGTTATGGCATCACCTCTGTAGGTGAAGATATACAAAAGGTCTTTGATGTGATCGGGGAGTCCCGAAAGGCGTATACACAAGGTGGCGAAATCGATTATGACAAAGTGGCTGAACTGATTATCCAAGACATCCGCAGTGAGCTGCTTGGCAAGCTGACTTTCGATTTTACGTCTGATTTATTAAAACAGGTCGATGAAGTCACGGAATAATCCCGTGACAATCGGCCTTTTCTTATTGAATAGCAATCACAATCAGGAATACTGTCCGATATAAAAAGAAACTGCAAAATATGTTATACATAATAGAAGGTGAAAAGATGAAAACAATCAAAGAAATCTCTAATCTGCTGCAACAGACTTCCGATCCAGAGCCGTGGATGAATAAACTAGAGGACGATCATCGCGCAGGCGTCAAAACAGAACTGCGAAAATGGTATCGCCAGTACGAAAAGAAACAGCTGTTGGAACAAATGCTGCAAGACAAAATCCAGTTCGACAACAGTTTTAAAACATACGATGGAGCACTCGTCGCAGGAGTAGATGAAGCAGGAAGAGGCCCATTGGCAGGACCTGTTGTTTGTGCCGCCGTCATATTACCTGAAGAAGTACCTGGTCTGCTAGGACTCAATGATTCAAAAAAAATATCCATCCAAGAAAGAGATCGATTATCTGCGATTATTAAAGAGGTCGCAATCAGCTATTCAATACATATTCAATCAGCAGAAAGAATCGATGAAATGAACATTTATGCCGCAACTCGGGAATCAATGGAAAAGGCAGTAAGCGCATTAGAAACCCGTCCGGAAATCGTCTTGGCGGATGCCATGAAGCTTCAAGTGGTCTGCAGGTCTGAATCCATTATCAAAGGGGATGCTCAAAGTCTTGCGATAGCCGCAGCCTCCATTCTCGCGAAGACGACGCGGGATCAATTGATGAATCTAATTCATGAGGAGTTCCCGGTGTACAACTTCAACAAGAACGTCGGCTACGGCACTGCGGAGCACGTGGAAGCCCTCCATCTCCATGGACCGTGCCACCACCATAGAAAAACGTTCGAGCCTGTCAAATCGATTTTGGAAGGAAGGTGACGTGTGTTGAACAATTCATCGATTCCTCGCTTGAGCAACCAGTCCATCCCTGTCTCACAACTGCCGTTGACAATGCGGGAAGGCCAAATGTTCCACGGGCAGATAAAACAGCTTTTCCCGGGACAGATGGCTGAAGTGCAAATCGGAGGCCAAAAATTGATGGCCAAACTGGAAGTTCCCATGAAGGCGGGCGACGCCTATTATTTTCAAGTGAAATCGGTCACCCCTGAACTGCAAATCATAGTCGTATCCGGCCCTTTACAAGCAACGGAAGGACAAGCGAAGCAAATGACCAACTTGATAGACTCGATGCAACTTCCGAAATCACCGGAAATGGTTACTGTATTGAACCATTTTTTGAAGGATAGACTTCCTGTTTCCAAGGATATTTTGTTGAATGCTGTAGAACTTTTGAAAACCGTCCCACCATCATTGCAAAATGAGGCTCATGATGCTATCCAGAAATTGGTGGAGTTGAAACTTCCGTTAAATGAGTTTAACTTCAATTCACTTTTAGGGGTGGAGAAAAAGGAAGGCTTGCACGATGGCTTGACTGCTTTAAGAAATGCGCTACTCACTGATACAGGCATACCAATGCAATCAAAGGAAAGAATTCTTGCAACGGTGGGTGATGCAGGCAGGATTGCCGTTTCTGCTGCGGAAAAGGCATTGGTAAGCGGGGCTGTGCTAAAATTGCTAGACGAAAGTATCCCCCGTGAGGAACGATTCCAAGTATTGCAATTGCTAAAAAGCTCCGGAATCATGCCTGCAAGCACGACACTTGCCAATTTACAAACAATAATTGATACGACAATGGCGGAGCGGGTGGCAGGAGCAGGACAAATAAAAGATTTGATTCAAAACGACCCTGTCTTACAACAGGCGTATAAGTTGCAGTTGATCGGCTTACTAGACGAAATGGAACCTAATCGATCGGTCGAAACAAGGAGCTTTCAAGCGGGTGAACAAGCCGGAAAAATCATGCGTCTAGTTGCTGAACATATCCAATCCATGCCTTTTTTTTCGGATGACGAAGCCTCAGCTGTCCTCAAGTTATTGTTGCCCGATAATGCTCGCGCGAGAATTCCGGAACTGTACCGTATGATGGAGCAATCATCGATGCCAGTAGCGAAGGAGTTAATGCAAGGAGCTCAAACTATAGTTGAACAAGCGATTGACGGAAAGGTTATGAAAGAAGCAATGCAAAGCCTTTTTAAATCCCTGGGCTTCAATTATGAAGCGGGACTGTTGAGCGGGAATCATGATATCGCAAAGACGATGGATATGTTGAAACCTCAATTGGTGGCGCTGTTACATGACAGTGCAGTATCTCCTGCATTGCGTGATGCGGCAGAAACAATGGTTGCGAGAATGAATGGCTCGCTCATACAGTCCGGTGACACGGGGGTAAACCAACAGATTGTCATGCAGCTGCCCCTGGAATTCCTCGGTAAACGGGTCGATGCAACAATTCAGTGGAATGGGAGGAAGAAGGCGGATGGAAAAATCGATGCGGATTTCGCCAGGATCCTGTTTTACTTGGAATTGGAATCGATCGACAAGACGGTCGTGGATATGCAAGTTCAAAACCGGGTCGTCGCGATAACGGTTTTCAACGAGAATTATCAACTGCGGGAAATTGGCGGTCTATTGCAAATGAAATTGAAAGATGGCCTTGAATCGGTAGATTATAGATTGTCAGGAGTTACCTTTAAACAATTTGAAGAAGAAGGAAACAGGGAAACCAAAAGGCGGAATGATAAAATGTCGGAACAGGGTGGAGTTGACTTCCGGATATGACAGAACAGAAACATTCCCGTAAAGAGGCAATTGCGCTTTCCTATGATCCAAAGGCAGGAGATGCCCCGAAGGTTGTCGCCAAAGGTAAAGGGAAGATTGCCGAAAACATTTTGGAGAAGGCGAAAGAACACGATGTTCCGATCCAGGAAGATCCGACTCTTGTAGAATTGCTAGGGCAGCTCGAAGTGGATGAAACGATTCCTGAACAACTGTACCAAGCGGTAGCAGAGGTGTTTGCATATATCTACCAGGTGGACCGGGAGCATGGTTCACGGAAGAATAATAGGGTAAAATGACGGAAACTATCAAAAGATATCAAAAAATGCTTATATGGCAACAACAAGTGTGGACATTATTTTACATCTTTACTACAATGGATACGGCAGTAAATTATGAGCTACAAGTTCGAATGGAGGATGTAAGATGAATATCCATGAATATCAAGGTAAGCAGCTGCTCAGAGATTATGGCGTTGCTGTTTCAAATGGTCGGGTAGCTTTTTCTCCCGATGAAGCTGTAAAGGCGGCAAAGGAACTCGGTACGGACGTAATCGTAGTCAAGGCGCAAATCCATGCCGGCGGGCGTGGTAAGGCGGGTGGCGTTAAGATCGCCAAAAATCTTGATGAAGTGCGCGAGTATGCAAAAGAGCTTCTCGGCAAAACCCTTGTAACCCATCAAACAGGCCCTGAAGGAAAAGAAGTTAAACGACTTCTTGTCGAAGAAGGATCAGATATCAAAAAAGAATATTATTTAGGTCTTGTACTTGACCGCGCTACAGATCGCGTTACTCTCATGGGCTCTGAAGAAGGCGGAATGGACATTGAAGAAGTCGCTGAAGAGACTCCTGAAAAAATCTTCAAAGAAGTCATTGATCCAGTCGTCGGCCTTACAGGGTTCCAAGCGCGCCGCATGGCATTCAATATGAACATCCCTACACATCTTGTCAACAAAGCTGCGAAATTCATGCTAGGACTCTACCAAGTATTTGAAGAAAAAGATGCATCGATCGTTGAAATCAATCCACTTGTCGTTACAGGCGATGACAATGTATTGGCATTGGATGCAAAATTCAATTTCGATGACAATGCATTATACCGTCATAAAGATATTGTCGAATTACGCGATTTCGACGAGGAAGATCCGAAAGAAATCGAAGCTTCCAAGTACGACCTTAGCTACATATCCCTAGATGGCAACATCGGCTGCATGGTAAACGGTGCAGGTCTTGCGATGGCTACGATGGATACAATCAATTACTACGGCGGATCACCGGCCAACTTCCTTGACGTTGGGGGCGGCGCTACAGCTGAAAAAGTTACGGAAGCATTCAAAATCATCCTTTCTGACAAACATGTCAAAGGAATCTTCGTCAATATTTTCGGAGGCATCATGAAATGTGACGTAATCGCGGAAGGTGTTATTACGGCTGCGAAAGAAGTCGGCCTTGAAGTGCCGCTTGTTGTACGTTTGGAAGGTACGAACGTTGACAAAGGTAAAGCGCTATTGAATGAATCAGGAATAAATATCATCGCTGCTGACACAATGGCGGACGGTGCACAAAAGATTGTTGAACTCGTAGGCTAAGAAAGGCAGGGACAAACGATGGCAATTTATATTAATAAAGATACAAAAGTGATTGTACAAGGTATTACAGGCTCAACAGCACTTTTCCATACGAAGCAGATGCTCGAGTATGGTACGAAAATCGTCGGCGGTGTAACACCGGGCAAAGGCGGAACGGAAGTTGAAGGAGTACCTGTCTTCAATACAGTTGAAGAAGCTGTCAAAGCTACAGGTGCCAATGTATCTGTCATTTACGTTCCGGCTCCGTTTGCGGCAGACGCGATTCTTGAAGCTGTTGACGCAGAATTGGATATGGCCATCTGTATTACAGAACATATCCCGGTTCTTGATATGGTAAAAGTGAAGCGTTACATGGAAGGCAAGAAAACACGTCTTGTCGGACCGAACTGCCCGGGTGTCATTACATCCGATGAGTGTAAGATTGGTATCATGCCAGGCTACATCCATACGAAAGGCCACGTTGGCGTCGTATCCCGCTCTGGGACATTGACGTACGAAGCTGTTCATCAGCTTTCGCAAGCAGGCATTGGCCAGACAACTGCTGTCGGTATCGGCGGAGACCCTGTAAACGGCACAAACTTCATCGACGTACTGAAAGAGTTCAACGAAGACCCAGAAACATACGCGGTCGTCATGATCGGTGAAATCGGCGGTACAGCTGAAGAAGAAGCTGCAGAGTGGGTGAAAGCGAACATGACAAAACCTGTTGTCGGCTTCATCGGCGGACAAACAGCGCCAGAAGGTAAGCGTATGGGTCATGCTGGGGCGATCATTTCCGGTGGTAAAGGAACAGCTGCAGAGAAAATTAAAGCACTTAACGCTGCTGGAGTTGAAACGGCTGACACGCCTTCCGTGATCGGAGAAACATTAATTAAAGTACTTAAAGAAAAAGGGCTTTACGAAAAATGTAAAACACATTGATGGACAGTACGGCATGCAGGATAACTGCATGCTGTTCTTTTACATATCCGGAATCTGAAGGAGGAATTGTGTGTTACTCACAGACGTCGACCGTAAGTTGCTTGCTTTGCATTATGTCTACCCCGTCCCACTTAACAAAGTAGCGGAAATCTTGAAGATGGACCCCGATCTTCGTCATCTGTTCACATATCGCACTGACGAACTCGCGACATTGCTGAAAATCCCCAAAGCAAAAGCAGTCCAGCTGAATGAACAGTTGAAACGGCATGAGCAAACTCCTTTCCCCCTTCTTTATCAACAAGAGAAAATCATCCCTATTCCAATTACGAATCTGGCGTATCCGAAGCCGTTGAAGTGGCTTGTCGACCCTCCAACAGTCCTCTATGTGAAAGGTGATCCAACGATTTTGGAAGCATCTATGAAAGTGGCAATCATCGGATCACGTAAAGCAACCGACTACTCGATGAAAGCGCTCTCATTCATTGTTCCTCCGCTTGTTGATCGTGGAGCCGTCATCGTTTCCGGCCTAGCTAAAGGGGCGGATACAATGGCGCATAAATCTGCAATACAATTCGGCGGAAAGACAATTGCGGTACTAGGACATGGATTATTCCACCTGTATCCTCGTGAAAACAAGGAGCTTGCAGAATTGCTTGCTGAACGCCATTTACTGCTGACGGAATATCCTCCTTATATGAGACCTGCAAAATGGACATTTCCGATGAGAAACAGAATTATCAGCGGCTTATCAGAGTCCGTCATCATCACTGAATCTGAGGAAAAGAGCGGAACGATGAGCACCGTAGATCATGCGCTAGAGCACGGGAAGGCTATTTACGCGGTTCCCGGGCCAATTACCTCTGCTTTATCTCTTGGGCCGAATAAATTGATTGAACAAGGTGCAAAGCCTATATGGAACGGCTTTCAAGCGCTTGAGAGCTGCTCTTATCAATGACGGGTAAAACATTCCTTTTATTGAAAAGGTTGATTTTAATTCAAATCTGTTATACATTTTGCAACAGATATTCTTTTACATCCGGAATCACCGAGAACCGGAATGGGCAGGAATAAATAGACAGCCCTGCGGATGTACAAAAAGGGAACCTCTATGAGGAGGAACATGATAAATGGCAGATTACTTAGTAATTGTTGAGTCGCCCGCCAAGGCGAAAACAATTGAACGTTACTTAGGCAAGAAGTATAAGGTTCGTGCTTCCATCGGGCATTTGCGGGATTTGCCCCGCAGTCAGATGGGCGTGGATACTGAAAATAATTATGAACCGAAATACATCACGATTCGCGGGAAAGGCCCTATATTGCAAGAGTTGAAAAAAGATGCTAAAAAAGCGAAGAAAATATTTCTCGCGGCTGACCCCGACAGGGAAGGGGAAGCGATTGCATGGCATTTGGCACACCAACTAGGTGTGGATATCAACTCGGATTGCCGCGTAGTATTCAATGAAATCACAAAAGATGCCATAAAGGAGTCTTTCAAAAGTCCTCGCCCAATTGATATGAACCGGGTGGATGCCCAACAGGCCAGAAGGATATTGGATAGACTAGTAGGCTATAATATTAGCCCGATCCTTTGGAAGAAAGTGAAGAAGGGATTGTCAGCTGGGCGTGTGCAATCGGTCGCATTACGATTGATTATCGACCGGGAGAATGAAATAAAGGCATTCATCCCTGAAGAATACTGGAGCATCAGCGGGAAGTTCAGTAAAGATGGAAAAACGTTCGAGGCTTCCTTCTACGGTGATGCGCAGAAGAAAATGAAGTTGGAAAATAAAAAGCAAGTCGATGAAGTTTTTTCCAGAATGTCTGGCGATGAATTCGAGATTGTCAACGTTGTCAAAAAGGAGAGAAAAAGGAATCCAGCTCCTCCATTCACAACATCTTCCTTGCAACAGGAAGCGGCACGTAAATTGAATTTCAGAGCAAGAAAAACAATGATGCTTGCCCAACAGCTCTATGAAGGGATCAATACCGGCAAAGAAGGCATCGTCGGTCTCATTACGTATATGAGAACGGACTCCACTCGAATATCAGAAAGTGCAAAAGGAGAAGCAATCTCCTTCATCGAGACGATGTACGGCAAGGATTTCGTCGCCACGTCGAAAGCGAAGGCTAAAGAATCAGCCAACACACAAGATGCACATGAAGCTGTACGACCGACCTCGGTCATGAGGCCGCCTGAAGCGATGAAACAGTATTTATCCCGAGATCAGCACAGGCTTTATAAATTGATCTGGGAACGCTTCGTGGCTAGTCAGATGGCGCCAGCCGTGCTTGACACGGTCACTGCGGATCTGATGAATGGCGATGTTAAATTTAGGGCGACAGGTTCGGAAGTGAAGTTCCCAGGCTTTATGAAGGTTTATATTGAAGGGGAAGACGATCAGGAAGAGGAAAAGGACCGCATACTGCCTCCGCTTGAAAAAGGGGAACGCGTGAAGGGTAGCGAAATCGATCCGAAGCAGCATTTCACGCAGCCACCTCCGAGATTTTCGGAAGCACGTCTCGTCAAGACGTTGGAGGAGCTTGGAATAGGCCGGCCATCGACTTATGCGCCTACACTCGATACAATCCAGAAACGGGGCTACGTAACGTTGGACGCCAAACGGTTCGTTCCGACAGAACTTGGAGAAATCGTCCACCAAGCGGTGAATCAATATTTCCCTGATATTATTAACATCAAGTTCACTGCCGATATGGAGAAGAACCTCGATGATGTTGAAGATGGAGAAATCCAATGGAAGCAAGTCATTGATGAATTTTACAAAGAATTCGAGAAGCACGTCAAAGTTGCCGACGAAGAAATGGAGAAAATTGAAATCAAAGACGAGCCCGCCGGTGAGGATTGCGAGAAATGCGGTTCTCCAATGGTATTCAAAATGGGCCGATATGGAAAATTCATGGCTTGCTCGAATTTCCCCGATTGCAGAAATACAAAAGCGATCATCAAACCGATCGGTGTCACATGCCCGTCATGTAAAGAAGGGCAAGTTGTCGAGAGGAAGAGCAAAACGAAAAGGATTTTCTTCGGCTGCGATCGATATCCTGAATGTGAATATGTATCATGGGATAAACCTATTGCCAGGCCGTGCCCGAAATGTCAAAACACATTAGTTGAGAAAAGGCTTAAAAAAGGTGTGCAAATCCAATGTACGGAATGTGATTATAAAGAGGATGCACAAGAATAAGCCAGAGATGTTTGAGCGAGTGCAAGCTGCACATGACGGAAAAAATCCGCCTAGTGCAGCTTTTTAATGTGTATATCACCTAAAAATTGAACAAACTGTGTCTAAAAATACAGTAGATGTCAGACAACCTAAGACGATTATGTTGCCGGAACAATATAGTTTACGTTATAGTGAATCGTGGATGACTTTTGAATTTCCGAATTAGTTCTCCTATTTGATTAATAGTGCAAAACGAACGGGTCTAAAAAAGAAAAAATAACCACTATTCAAACATGTTCCAATTTTGTTATAATTGACAGAGTGATTCATATGGGGGTGAAACACTTGCAACGAAATAGTCCAAAGGCTGTTCTTGACGATTACATATCCTATATACGCCTCGAAAAGAACTATTCATCACGGACAGTTTCGGAATATAGCAATGATATTCACGAGTTCCTCTCCTTTTTATCCCAAGAAGGAATTTCTGATCTGGACAATGTCGAATATCCTGAAGCAAGATTGTATATAACAACTTTGTATGACAAAGGTTTCGCAAGGAAAACGATCTCAAGGAAGATTTCATCGATTCGTTCTTTTTATAAGTTTGGCAATGCTCGATTCGGGATAAATGATAATGCATTCCGTTTATTGCACCATCCAAAGAAGGAAGAGCGGCTTCCGGCTTTTTTTTATGAAAAGGAATTGGAATCACTCTTTGAAACATGTGTTGGTGAAGATCCGAAATCATTACGCAATAGCGCGCTTCTAGAACTGCTTTATGCTACCGGAATCCGGGTTAGTGAGCTCACATCCATCGAATTGGGCGATATCGATAATTCTCTCGGCATCGTCAAAGTGATGGGAAAAGGCAGGAAAGAGCGTTACGTCCCATTTGGAAGCTTCGCTCAAGACTCTCTTGAATCCTATATGGAAAAAAGTCGTCCTATGCTTATGAAGAAGAAAAGTCATCATTCGTTGTTTGTCAATTTGCGTGGTGACCCGATTACGGACAGGGGCGTACGCCATGTACTGAATGCAATGATGGAAAAGGCATCCATTCCCGGAAAGATTTATCCGCATATGATTCGCCATTCCTTTGCGACGCATTTGCTGTCAAATGGTGCAGATATGAGAACAGTACAGGAATTGCTCGGTCATAGTCATTTATCTTCAACTCAGGTATATACGCATATCACGAAAGAGCATCTGCGGAAAACGTATATGAAAACACATCCGCGGGCTTAGGAGGATGAGCTGATGGAATTTCATTCTACAACAATCTTTGCCGTCCGGCACAAAGGTGTTTGTGCGATGTCAGGTGACGGACAAGTGACGATGGGAGAATCCGTTGTCATGAAAAATACTGCTAAAAAGGTGAGAAGGCTTTTTGGCGGTAAAATAATTGCAGGATTTGCAGGTTCTGTCGCTGATGCTTTCACCCTCTTCGAATTGTTTGAAGGCAAGCTTGGCGAATTCAATGGCAATTTGGAGCGTGCCTCTGTCGAATTGGCGAAAGAGTGGCGGGGTGATCGCGTCTTGAGGAAGTTGGAGGCGATGCTGCTCGTCGCTGACAAAGACAAGCTTCTGCTCGTTTCGGGAACCGGTGAAGTAATTGAACCGGATGATGGTGTGCTTGCAATCGGATCGGGTGGGAATTATGCATTGGCGGCCGGACGCGCTCTGAAAAAATATAGCGGTGATACACTCGACGCTGAGCAAATAGCCAAGGCTGCACTTGAGACGGCTGCCGAAATATGTGTCTACACAAATGATCGGATTATTGTGGAGGTACTCAAATGAATACAAAGCAGGAATTGACCCCACGGGAGCTTACTGCGTATCTGGATCGATATATTGTAGGACAGGATGCTGCGAAGAAAGCGGTTTCCGTCGCAATCCGGAACAGGTATAGAAGAAGCCTTTTGTCAGATGAGGAAAAAAGGGAAATCATCCCTAAGAATATTTTAATGATCGGACCGACAGGCGTCGGAAAGACGGAAATAGCGAGAAGGATTGCGCGGCTCGTGAACGCCCCGTTCGTTAAAGTGGAAGCGACGAAGTTCACGGAAGTCGGATATGTAGGAAGAGATGTCGAATCGATGGTAAGGGACTTGACCGAGTCGGCCGTCCGCATCGTCCGGGAGGAAATGCGGGAGTCCGTTAAAGGTCAGGCGGAAAAGCTTGCTGAAGAACGACTCGTCGAATTGCTCGTACCGGAAAAAAAGCGCAAAGTCAATATGCAGAACCCTTTTGAAATGCTTTTTGGACAAAAGGACGATGAGGATGAGAAGAATCACGAGGAAGTGGATGATATAAGCAGGAAGCGGTCAGAAATCGCCCGTCGTCTTGCCGCTGGTGAATTGGAAGATCAATCGATTACTGTCGAAGTCTCCTCCCAACAACCTTCCATGTTTGATGCACTCCAAGGTTCGGGAATGGAGCAAATGGGTGCAAGCATGCAAGATGCTTTATCGTCTTTAATGCCAAAAAAGATGACGAAACGGAAAATGAAGGTGAAGGACGCAAGAAAAATCCTTCAAGCCGAAGAAGCGGATAAATTGATCGATCATGATGAGATTGCAAGAAGGTCGGTTGAGCTCACTGAGCAATCCGGCATTATTTTCATCGACGAAATGGATAAGATCGCAAGTCGCGGCAACGGCGGCGGGTCATCTGCAGATGTATCAAGGGAAGGTGTCCAAAGGGATATACTACCCATTGTGGAAGGCTCGACAGTCACCACTAAATATGGGCCGGTAAAAACGGACTTCATACTTTTCATCGCTGCTGGTGCATTCCATATGTCGAAGCCTTCGGATATCATTCCGGAACTCCAAGGTCGTTTTCCGATTCGCGTGGAACTTGAAAAGCTCACAAAAGAGGATTTTGTCCGGATCTTAAAAGAACCTGACTTTTCATTGATCAAGCAATACGAAAAACTC
Source organism: Sporosarcina luteola (assembly GCF_023715245.1). Taxonomy (GTDB): domain Bacteria; phylum Bacillota; class Bacilli; order Bacillales_A; family Planococcaceae; genus Sporosarcina; species Sporosarcina luteola_C. The sequence continues at coordinate 1,897,945 of NZ_JAMBNV010000001.1, read as the reverse complement.
TTGGCGACGGAAAATGTCGAAATCGAGTTCTCGGAAGATGCCGTCGAGAGGGTTGCTGAAATTGCGTTCGATGTGAACGATAATACAGAAAACATCGGTGCAAGAAGGCTGCATACGATATTGGAAAAATTGCTTGAAGAGTTATCGTATGAAGCTGCGGAAATCGGACCATCTTCAATCAAGATTACTGTGGCATATGTCGATGAAAAGCTGAAAGATATCGTAAAAAATAAAGATTTGTCACATTTCATCTTATAATGAAACGTTTTAGTTTATTTAATGATTGAAAAGCTTTAGAATATTCTTAAACCCAAAAGGTACTAATAGGAGGAAAAATAATTATGTCTTTACTAACAAAAACAAGAAACATCAACGCAATGCTTCAGGAAACAGCTGGAAAACCTGTAAACTTCAAAGAAATGGCTGAGAAATTAAGCGTTGTCATCGAATGCAATGCGTTCATCGTCAGCAGAAAAGGAAAATTACTTGGTCTGGAAATTCACCACCAAATCGACAATGAACGTATGAAGCAAATGTTCCAAGAACGTAAATTCCCTGAAGAGTATACGCAAAAACTTTTCGAAGTAAATGAAACGTCTTCGAATATTGATGTGTATAGCGATTACTCGGTCTTCCCGGAAGAGGAGCGCGAATTATTCAAGGATGGCTTGACGACTGTTGTTCCGATCATCGGTGGCGGCGAGCGTCTTGGAACACTTATCCTTGCGCGTCTGAAAGAGAAATTTACTGAAGATGACCTAATTCTTGCTGAATATGGCGCAACAGTAGTCGGTATGGAAATCTTACGTGAGAAATCTGAGGAAATTGAAATTGAAGCTCGCAGCAAAGCTGTCGTTCAAATGGCTATCAACTCATTGTCTTACAGTGAACACGAAGCGATTGAACATATCTTTAAAGAACTGAATGGCAATGAAGGCCTTCTTGTCGCTTCTAAAATTGCAGACCGTGTAGGGATTACACGATCCGTTATCGTCAATGCTTTGCGTAAACTTGAAAGTGCTGGTGTAATCGAATCTCGTTCACTTGGTATGAAAGGAACTTACATTAAAGTATTGAACAACAAATTCCTTGAAGAACTCGAAAACCAAAAAAATTAACAAATTATTACACTCCGGGTGAACATCCCGGAGTGTTATTTTTTTGTGAAGAACTTGAAGGAGAAAGAAATAGGAAGTGCGACTATACTTCCGGGTTATGATATTAGTCCTAAGAACTACAAATGATGCGAGTAGAGTGATTTAAAAGGGTTGTTTCGACCTAATCTATTTTGATTAATTTGATGGACAAAGTTCGCCAAAATCCGATACAATAAGATATGTGTTTTAATTGAAAGTTTAATAGAAAAGATTATCTTTCATATATAACGATAAAACAACTAGAGGTGAAATAGATTAATGAACATTTATGGATCAACAATTTCACTGTTGGAGCAAGGTTTGAACTTTTCTTCTTCCAAAGGGAAAGTTATTTCGCAAAATATTGCAAATGTCGACACGCCGAATTACAAGTCGAAACATGTCGACTTCAAGCAAATGATGCAAGAAGCCCAAAGTAAACCTATCAATGCATATCGGACGAACGAACTGCATTTTGATTTTTCTTCGAAAGTATCAAAACCGGGTATAGCCAAATATGCGGATTATAATTATCGGCAGGATGGCAATGGAGTGGATATGGATAAGGAGCAGGCAGATCTTGCGGCAAACCAGATTTACTATAATGCATTAGTCGATCGTCTGAACAGCAAATTCAACTCCCTTCAAAATGTCATTAAAGGAGGCAGATAATCATGTCTATTTTCCATAGTCTCAACACTTCCGCCTCGGCTCTCACTGCCCAACGGCTAAGGATGGATGTCATCTCGTCCAATATGGCGAATGTTGAAACGACGAGAGGAAAGATGGTAAACGGCGAATGGCAGCCGTATCGCCGAAAGAGCGTCAGCTTCCAACCGATGGAAGGACGCTTCTCTTCGATGCTGCAAGCTGCAATGGGAAGCAAAGATAGAGGGGCGGCGGGGTACGGCGTGACGGTTTCCCGAATTCAAGAAGATAGGGAAACACCCTTCAAGCTAGTCTATGATCCAAGCCATCCGGATGCTAATGACGAAGGGTATGTTCAAATGCCGAATGTGGATCCGCTAAGAGAAATGATTGACCTCATGTCCGCAACAAGATCCTATGAAGCGAATGTGACAGTGTTGAACGCAAATAAAGCGATGTTAATGAAAGCACTCGAGATAGGGAAATAATAACCGGAAATGGAGGAGATGACTAATGCCTATACAATCTATTCAAGGCGCGGGAAATATGCCGGGACTGTTGAAAATAAATGATGCTCTCAAGCCCACGCCATTTGAATCGCAGAAGAACTTCGGTACGTTTTTAAAGGATGCCATACAGGATGTGAACGTCAAACAGATCGAATCAGATAAAATGACCCAAAAACTAGTTTTAGGGGAAGATGTCGATTTGCATAACGTCATGATCACCGCTCAAAAAGCATCAATTGCATTGAGTGCGACGATGGAAGTGCGAAATAAGGTAATTGAAGCGTATCAGGAAATAATAAGAATGCCAGTTTAAAATTCGTGACGGCAGAGCAAAGATGTGCTCGTAACGCTTTGCTTTTACTCGCAAACGCCGTTCTTCGTAACGGCGTTGACTATGTAAGCAGACCGGGGGATCAGAATGAAAGAAAGATTGACGAAAATTGGGACTGACTTGAAGCAGTTCTGGTCGAGTCGCACAAAACGACAAAAAACAACATATATAGGGTCCGCGGCTGCTGTTATTGTTCTTGCTGCATTTCTGACTTACTTCTTGTCGAGGACGGAATTCGTCCCTCTTTACAGTGACGTCTCGCGCGCGGAAATTGGCAGAATCAAAGAAGAGCTCGATGTGCAGGGCATCCCGAGCCAAATTGCACCAGGTGGCACTTCAATCCTCGTTCCGAAAGAACGGGTTGATGACCTCCTCGTCACCCTGGCTGCGGAAGGGTACCCGAATACAGGAACTATCGATTATTCGTTCTTCTCTCAGAATGCCGGTTTTGGAACGACAGACAATGAATTCAATATGATCAAGCTTGCATCTATGCAAACCGAGTTGGCGAATCTTATTAAAGGGATCCAAGGTGTGCAAGATGCAAATGTAATGCTCACATTGCCTACACAAAGTGTCTTTTTAAATGAAACTGTACAAAGTGCAAGTGCTGCAATCATGTTGAAGACGGAACCTGGGCATCAGTTTACGGAACCTCAAATTAAGGCCTTATATAATTTAGTATCAAAAAGTTTACCGAATTTATCTACAGACGATATCGTTATCATGAACCAGTATTCCGAATACTTTGATTTGAAATCATCCGATCAATCAATTGGCACGAATGTTGTAAATCAAATGGATTTGAAAAAGACAATTGAACGCGATCTGCAACGAAAAGTGCAGATGATGCTTGGCACGATGTTAGGACAGGATAAGGTCGTCGTCTCCGTAACTACAGATATTGACTTCAAACAGGAGAACAGACAAGAAAATCTTGTTGATCGTATAGATGAGGATCTTGATAGCCTAGCAATCAGTGTCCAAAGAATCACAGAGTCATTCTCAGGGGATGGTGCTCTTGCAGGGGGCGTTCCTGAAGGCGAAGATCCAACAGATAACCGGACTAACTTTGTCGAAGGCAACAACGCTAACGGTGATTATGAGCGCTTGGAAGAGACAATTAACAATGAAGTGAACCGGATCAGGAAAGATATTGTAGAAAGCCCTTATAAAATTCGCGATATCGGTATTCAAGTTATGATGGAGCCCTCGGAAGGGAATAACGTGGAAGGTGATATTAGGAATATTCTAGAGACGATTATCAGTACTTCCATTGATAAAACCTACTTGCCAGCAGAACTTCCTGGAGATTACTGGGGAAGTAAGATCGCGATCACTACTCAAAACTTTGATGGCAAGCTCGTTACCGTACCTCAATCTTCAAAAGGTGCGATTCCATGGTGGGTATATGCAATTGGTGCAGCTTTACTAGCAGTCATAGCCATCCTGGTCGTTGCCTACTTCCGAAAACGCAGACAGGAAAGCGAATTGGAAGAAGCGATGATACTCGAAGAGCAGCGCGAAGCATTGCATGTCGAAGATATCAATATGGAACAAAACGAAACGGAAGCGACCCTTCGCAAAAAGCAACTTGAAAAGATGGCGAAGGATAAGCCTGAAGAATTTGCCAAGTTGCTGAGAACATGGATTGCCGAAGATTGACGGAGGGATGAACAGTGGTAAAGAAGGATAAAGGAATGACGGGTAAGCAAAAGGCCGCACTTCTGCTCATATCGCTCGGTCCGGAGGTTTCGGCAGCTGTCTATAAGCATTTAACAGAAGAGGAAATCGAACGGTTGACGCTTGAAATTTCCGGTGTAAAGAAAGTCGACTCCAACGTCAAGGAGGAAATCATCGAGGAATTTCATAATATTGCACTTGCACAGGATTATATATCCCAAGGCGGAATCGGATATGCGAAAACCGTATTGGAAAAAGCACTTGGGAAAGAACACGCTCAAGCAATCATTAATCGCCTGACATCTTCTTTACAAGTGAGACCATTCGATTTTGCAAGAAGGGCAGAGCCTGGTCAAATTCTGAATTTCATTCAAAATGAACATCCGCAGACAATTGCATTGATTTTGTCATATCTCGAGGCAGAGCAGGCGGGAATGATCCTGTCATCTCTACCACAGGAAATGCAAGCGGATATCGCAAAACGAATAGCGACCATGGATTCCACTTCCCCCGAAGTCATCAGCGAGATCGAAGCTGTTTTGGAGAGGAAGCTATCTTCCACAGTCACACAGGATTTCACGGAGACGGGCGGAGTCGACGCGGTTGTACAAGTGTTGAACGGAGTCGACAGAGCTACTGAAAAGACCATTTTGGATGCGCTCGAAATCCAGGATCCGGAGCTTGCGGAGGAAATTCGGAAAAGGATGTTCGTTTTCGAGGACATCGTTACATTGGACAATCGTTCCATTCAGCGCATTGTGCGTGAATGTGAAAATGAGGATCTCATCTTGTCAATGAAGGTGTCCAGTGAAGAAGTGAGGGAAATCCTCTTTAAAAACATGTCTCAACGGATGGCTGAATCATTCCAGGAAGAGATGGAAGTCATGGGGCCAGTTCGTTTGCGGGATGTTGAAGAAGCGCAGGCACGAATTGTATCCATCATCCGAAGGTTGGAAGATTCAGGGGAGATCATCATAGCCCGCGGTGGAGGGGATGACATCATTGTCTAACATTTTTCGTTCTTCCCGAACGATATCTGAAGAAGGCAACATCAAGGAAATAACAATCCGGAATTTGCATATGCCGACGGTTGACGGAAAAGAGGAAGTGATTTCAAAAGAATCCCTCTATTTAGAACGTGACCGAATGCTGAACGATGCGAGACGGCAGATTGAACTGGAAAAAGCGGATGCAGAGCATATGAGACAAATGGCGCAAGAGGATATTGCTGCTATGCAAGCTGCTTGGGAGCAGGAGAAGACGGCGTTGCAGCAGCAAGCATACGAAGAGGGGTTCCAAGTCGGATACGAAGAAGGCAGGAGCAAGTCGATATCCGATATGAGCGAATCTTTGAAAGTGGCAAATGAAGTCACTCTTCATTCGAAGGAAAATGCGCTGAAATATCTGGAAGAACAAGAAAGAATCATATTAGAAATTGCGATGAGGACGGCGGAACGCATTCTTGGGAAGAAATTAGAAGAGGATGAGGAGGTTTTCCTTTCAATCGTGAAAAGAGGATTGAAGGAGGCGAGGGAAATGAAGGAGATCAAACTATACGTATCGGTCTTCCAATTTGAACTTGTCTCGTCGAATCGCGCTGAACTTGCTTCCATCTTCCCGCCTGATGTCCCATTCCTCATTTTTGCAAATGACGACTTCGACACGAACGATTGCATTATCGAAACGAACCAGGGCCGTATAGTTGTCAGCGTCGATGAACAATTGAACGAACTCAAAGAGAAACTCGTTGAACTGTTAGAGAGTGGTGACTAACGATGAAGAAAGCGAAGGAACTGGTTGAAATCATTCCAAAAATGAATTCATTTCCGAAGTTTGGACGGGTCGTACGGGTAGTCGGTCTCATGATTGAATCACAAGGTCCTGAAAGCTCAGTGGGGGATGTATGCCGTATACATCTAAATAATGGAGGCAAAGTAGACTCTGTCATTTTGGCGGAAGTTGTTGGCTTCAGAGAAGAAGTTGTCATCTTGATGCCTTACTCGAATATCACTGATATTTCGAGTGGTTGCCTTGTCGAATGTACAGGGAAGCCGCTTGAGGTGAAAATCGGAATGAACCTGATCGGAAAAGTCCTTGATTCCATGGGGAACCCGATTGACGGCAGTCCACTTCCGAAAGGTTTGTCGACAGTGCGAACGGAACAGGATCCGCCGAACGTCATGACAAGAATGCCTATTAGTGAAAAACTGGCTGTCGGTGTCAAAGCTATTGATGGTATGTTGACCGTCGGAAATGGCCAAAGGGTCGGAATTTTCGCGGGGTCCGGCGTTGGGAAAAGTACTTTGCTCGGGATGATTGCTAGAAATACAACGGCTGATTTGAACGTCATCGGTCTGATCGGAGAACGTGGCCGTGAAGTCCGGGAGTTCATCGAGCGGGATTTAGGCCCGGAAGGATTAAGCAAGACAATCGTTGTTGCAGCAACTTCCGACCAGCCTGCCCTTATGAGGATTAAAGGCGCCTTCACAGCTACGGCGATTGCAGAGTATTTCCGGGATAAAGGGCTGAACGTGATGCTCATGATGGATTCCGTCACTCGCGTCGCAATGGCGCAAAGGGAAATCGGGCTCGCGGTAGGAGAGCCCCCGGCAACGCGCGGCTACACGCCATCCGTATTTTCGATTTTACCGAAGCTTTTGGAACGGACCGGTACGAACGATGTCGGCGCGATTACGGCATTTTACACAGTGCTTGTCGATGGCGATGACATGAACGAACCGATTGCGGACGCGGTGCGAGGTATACTTGATGGCCATATTGTCTTGGATAGGACACTTGCCAATAAAGGGCAATACCCAGCCATAAATGTCTTGAAAAGCGTAAGCCGTCTCATGAATCATATTGCTAGTCCGGAACATGTCAAAGCCGCTGAAAAGCTCCGTGAATTGTATTACACATATGACAAGTCGGAAGATCTTATCAATATTGGAGCGTATAAACGGGGCACTTCAAGGGAAATCGATGAAGCCATCGAATACGAAGCGCATATCACCAACTTTTTGAAGCAAAGTTATCAAGAGAATGTGAAGATGGAAGACAGCATTGAAGAATTGATATCGCTTGCTCCAGGAGGAGGTACACGATGAAACCTTATGAATACCGATTTGAAAAGGTGCTCACATACCGGGAACAGGAAAAAACGGAGACCGAGATAGAGTTCAAGAAAGCAGTCGAGTCTTTCGAAACGGTCGCAACCGAATTATATGAGGTATTGAAACGGAAAGAAGCCGTCATTGCCGAACACCAGGAAAAAATGACGACAGGCTTTTCCATTAATGAAATCCATCACTATGCACGATTTATCGATAGCCTCGATAAACGGATCGAGGGTCTGCAGCAATCGGTCTTTAAAGCCCGTTCCAAAATGAATTGGTTCGAAGATAAATTGTTGGAGAAGACGATCGAAGTGAAAAAGTTTGAAAAGATGAAGGAAAAAGATAAAGAACATTATCGTACTGAAATGGAACAAGCGGAAGCAAGTCTGTTGGATGAATTATCAACATTGAAGTTCCATAGAAGAGAAACAGGGTGGTAATTTGACAAGGAACTCAAAACTGCAAACTGACGAGAAAATCGTTGAAAAGAAAAAAGGCACCCGCCTCTTCCAGGAAGTGTTGCTTTGGACTCTCATTCCGCTTCTTTTCACGACGATGGTGCTATTGATCATCGCATATGTCGCCGATGTGAACGTTTTTGACAAAGCGAAGGAATGGACACAATCCCTTCCATTCACAGAAGAAAAGCAGGTTGATGATGAAAAAGGCAGCGACTTGATCATCGAAGAGCGTGTCGTCGAATTGCAGGCGGAAATCCAAGAGAAGGAAGCCCAACTGTTCAAACTCCAAGAAGATCTTTCGAAATCAGCAGACGAAAAAAAGTCCTTGCTCGATGAACAAAAAAGCTTGTTGGGTCAAATTGAAGCGTTGAAAACGGAGAAAGATGATTATAAACGCGACATGAAAGAGATCATTTCAACATTCGAGAAAATGTCGGCAAAGTCCGCAGCCCCCGTCATAACAAAAATGAGCGATGCGGAAGCAATCCAATTACTTAGCAACCTAAAACCTGAAGTTCTCGCACCGATATTAGAAAAGATGTCGCCTGAAGATGCCGCAAAGTACACGAGTCTAATGACAAAGTAAGCGGAAGCTGAAGGTGGCAAACGTTGAGGGGAGGTGAAAAATAGAGTGAACATCGGAGCATTGCAATCCATGAAGGGCATGCATCAAGTGTCTTCAACAAACATGCAAAATGGCGGACCGGCAACTTCCAAGTTCGGCGCGATATTCGCCGGCGTTTCTTCAAAAACGCCTAAAGCGGAGAGTCCGACTAACGGAGAAATTCCAATCGAATCGATTCCAAATCTATTTAATGCTTCAACTGTCGAAGGTTTGGAGAGTGCTGTACAAATGATTCAAGGTAACGAGATTGTTGCTATTGGAAGCACTGAAAGCTTAGAAGAAATAGCAAGTTGGTTATCAATCAATCCTGAAGAAATGCTCAAAAAGCTTCAACAATTATTGGAGGAAGCCGGCATATCTAAAGGCGAAACTGAGGAATTGAACATCTCCGCCGATATGTGGACATTGTTGAACATGATCGATGAAGCAGGAATCCGTTTTTTCGAAAATTTGAATGAGGAACTTCAAAAGCCTGGAACAAGGAATGAGGCTACCCAACTTCTATCCTTACTAAAAACTATAGAATTGTTGGCTCCGAAATCAGATATGGATTTGTGGATGGAGCAGAAGGTCGATAGTTTCCGTCAAATGATCACCGTGGCTGCTGGCCAATTCGAACAGCGCATGGCAACGGCAGGGAGGCAGGAACAATTGCCGTTTCTCAATCAGAAAAATGAATTCAGAATCGTCCTTGAAACGAATTCTTCAACATCTGCAAATGCAGAAGGCTCTGGGCAGAAACAAGCCGATACAACACCGCAATCTGGTGCTGTTCATGCAACTACAACGGTAGTCAGATCGGAAATGCCATTACAGCAGGCTGAATCGAATCCGGCGAACCGAAGCGAAACACTACTTAGGGAAATGCAGGCGTTAATGAAACGTTCCAATTTCGGACAAGTCGGCGGAACCAATCGGATGCTCATCAAGTTATATCCTGAACATCTCGGCCAAATCCGTATCGAGCTGCTTGAAACGAATGGAGTCATGACAGCAAGGATTCTTGCATCAACGGCACTTGCCAAAGGAATGCTTGATAGTCAGTTGCATCAACTGAAACACGCATTTAATCAGCAGAACTTGCAAGTCGACCGTGTTGACATTGCGCAAACAATCCAAGAATCGCATAGAAATGAACGTGAACAATCTTTTAATGAACAATTCAAACGTGAGCAACAGAAGGATGATAACAAACAGAACCAATCACCCGAAGATGAACTTTCGTTTGAAGAATATATGATTGAACTGGAGGTGTAGTGAATGATAGAGGGACAAAAATCGATAACAGAATCGATGTTTCTTATAAATAATCAGCGGGATCAACGAAAAACGGGACCGGATACGATGGGCAAGGATGCATTTATGAAAATCCTTATTGCACAGCTGCAAAACCAGGATCCGACAAACCCGATGAAAGATAATGAATTCATCGCACAGATGGCACAGTTTTCATCATTAGAGCAAACGATGAACTTGGCAAGCGCATTTGAAAAGTTCGCTGAGGCACAAAACCAATCCCAATTGATCCAATACAATCAATTCGTCGGAAAGAATGTTCGTTGGCATGAAATGACGGATAAGAAGGACGAAGCAGGCAAACCGATAGTCAATGAAGGGACGGGTATAATCCAATCCGCTAAATTCGTAAACGGATCTGTCGTATTCACAATGGCAGACGGAAAAGAACTGACCCCCGGCAATATTTCTGAAGTACTAGCAGGCTCAGGAAATACGAATAGTTTAGTAGAAGCTAGTCTTTTAATCGGGAAAACAGTCGGCTACATGGACGGTGAAGAGGAAAAGTCAGGTCTAGTAGTATCCGTATCCAATAAGGAAGGAAAACTCCAATATATATTGGGCGACGGTACAAGAATTGATGGCAATTCATTCACATCCATCAGTCAATAACAAAAAAGGAGCGAGTGTATGGACAAGTTGAACATCCACCACGTTCCATCGCAGCCACTCATACGCCATGGACAACCTATGAAAGCACCCCAACAGCCGAAACAGTCATTTATCGAACAGCTGAATAAGGCAATCCAGCCGCAAGCTTTAAAAATCAGCAAACACGCAAATGACAGGCTGAAAGAGCGGAACATTCATATTACAGAAACTGAATGGGCGCACATCACAGACAAGGTGAATGAAGCAAAAGTGAAAGGAATCAAAGAATCGCTTGTACTGATGGATCAAGCAGCACTGATCATCAGCGCAAAAAATTCCACAGTCATTACAGCGATGGATCGCAAGGAAGCGAAAGATCAACTATTTACAAACATCGACGGCACAATAGTGCTCAGCTAACACTTGGCAGGACCTCAGACAGAGGATGCCAACGTACTGCCGACTGACAGAGGCAAGTACACTCACAATCCGAGAGGGGAAAAATTAATATGTTACGATCAATGTACTCAGGAATCTCAGGTTTACGGAACTTCCAAACAAAATTAGACGTTATCGGGAATAATATATCGAATGTTAATACTTATGGGTTTAAGAAGGGTAGAACAATTTTCAAGGATTTGATTTCACAGACAGTTGCGGGTGCTTCAGGCGCTACAGCAACTCGTGGAGGAGTTAACCCGAAGCAGGTAGGACTAGGATCGCAAATCGCTGCAATTGATACTATCCATACTGGTGGATCTACACAATTCACAGGAAACACACTTGACTTAGCAATCTCAGGAGATGGATTTTTCCAGGTAGCGGAAGGAACAGGTCAAATTGGAGCACCCGCTGGTTTTAATAATATCTCGTATACAAGAGCAGGAAACTTCTATATGGATAATAAAGGTTACTTGGTTGATTCAAGTGGAAAATATTTGGTTGGTGTTGCTGGTATACCTGCAACAAATGGAGATTATCCAACTCCGGGAAATCAATCTTTAACTTATAATGCAGATGGTACAGTAAACGTCGTAACAGGAACTAAACAATATCAACCAATTGTTGTGCCAACGACAGCACAATCAATGTCTATCAGCCAGGATGGTACAGTTACATTTGTTGATGCAGGAGGTACATTAAGATGGGCAGGTCAACTTGAAATAGCAAAGTTTCCTAATCCAGCCGGTTTACAAAAGGTGGGAGGAAATTACTTCCAAGGTACTGCTAACTCCGGAACGCCTGTTAAAAATGTTGCAACAACTTCTGGTCTAGGTTCCATAGAATCCGGCTTCCTAGAAATGTCCAACGTCGACCTAGCCGAGGAATTCACCGAAATGATCGTCGCACAACGTGGTTTCCAAGCAAACACACGTATTATCACAACTTCTGATGAAATCCTTCAAGAGCTCGTCAACTTGAAACGATAAGTCTACTAAACTATCCTAGTAGTGTTACATTTATAGGATTGAAGCGAAAGGCGGCGACTCCAGCGGGAACAGCGCGAGCTGAAGACCCTGGACTGAGCGAAGCGAGGGAAGCGGCTGAAGCCGTGCCCGCGGAAAGCGTCCTCCTGAAGCGGAAATCCGGTTTACCAATCTCATTTATGCGCTTCTAAAAGAATTTATGCTTCCCTACAAACATTTATGAGTTTTTCAAAAGATTTATGCGTAATTCATCGATTTTATTCGTATTTAAACAACTTTATGCGTTTATAGCAAAGGAGGGTCGGGCCGGCCCTGTGCCCGGCCCCTTACATATGATCAAGGTAACTCGTCTCAATGGCAAAGCGTTCATGCTGAATGCTTTATACATAGAAACAATCGAATCGTTTCCCGACACAACCATCACATTAACAACAGGCACTAAATACGTCGTCCTGGACCCGATCGACGAAGTAAATCGCCGTATCATCGAATTTTATCAATCGGTCCAACTATTAGCGAATCCGCATATCCGGGGTGAAGAAGATGAAAAATAAAGCATTGACAATCGCACTTATCATTGTAGTAACCTTGACGCTTGTCGGGATCATCGGCCTAATCCTCACCTTGCAACTAAAAGGGGATTCCGCTCCAAAAGAGCCCACAATCGATGACATCATAGAAGCATCTGTGGACGTGCCTGAAATCATGACAAATTTATCCGGCCGCCAATTTATCCGGATTTCATTAAAAATCCAAACGACAGATAAAAAAGCAGCTGCTGAACTGGCGAAACGTGACTTTCAAATCCAGAACATCGTCATACAGGAACTTTCAGAAATGACATCAAAGGATTTTGAAGGAAAAGCAGGAAAGCAGGCATTCGAGGATTCCATCAAATCACAATTGAATCCACTTATGCAAGAGGGTGAAATCGAAAAAGTGTACATCGTTTCATACATTATTCAATAACAAATTGATGGACATATACAATGCCGGGAGGTGGCCTTATGCCGGGAGATATTTTATCCCAAAATGAAATTGATGCTTTATTATCGGCATTATCGACAGGTGAAATGTCGGCGGAAGAGATGAAGAAGGAAGACGAGACCCGGAAGGTCAAAGTATATGACTTCAAACGTGCTCTCCGCTTCTCAAAAGATCAGATCCGTAGCTTGACGCGGATCCATGAAAATTTTGCGAGATTATTGACGACTTATTTTTCCGCACAATTGCGCACGTACATCCACATAAATGTCGCTTCGGTCGATCAAATCCCATTCGAGGAGTTCATCAGATCCATTCCGAATATGACATTGCTAAATATTTTCGAAGTGCCGCCGCTTGAAGGGAATATCATTATGGAAGTCAATCCGAACGTCGCGTATTCAATGCTTGACCGAATGATGGGCGGAGTAGGTGAAGGTCCCGGAAAAGTGGATAATATGACCGAAATCGAAACGAAGATATTGACGAACCTATTCGAACGGTCATTTGATAATCTACGGGAGGCTTGGTCGGGGATCATTGAAATCGATCCGTTCCTATCAGAAATGGAAGTGAACCCACAATTCCTTCAAATGATTTCACCGAATGAGACAGTCGTAGTCATTTCGTTCAATATCGTCATCGGGGAATCCAGCGGCATGATCAACATATGTATTCCGCATGTCGTTCTGGAGCCGATTGTCCCGAATTTATCGGTCCGTTATTGGATGCAGACCAATAAAAAGGAGCCGACGCCTGAACAAAGCATCATTTTAGAAAAGCGGCTGAAGCAAGCAAGCTTGCCACTTACAACTGAGTTGGGGAAAGGTTCCATGTCAGTCGAGGATTTCTTGTATCTTCAAGTGGGGGATGTCATTTCCCTTGACCGGAAAATCGAAGACCCTTTGATTGTCAAAGTGGGAGACATACCAAAATTCACAGCACAACCTGGTCATCTTCGAAACAGGATGGCTGTACAAATAATCGATATTTTGAACGGAGGGGATGAAGATGATGAGTGATAATGTGCTTTCACAGGAAGAAATCGAAGCGTTGCTGCGCGGAGAACCAATTCGTACGGAAGAAACAGCAACATCGTCCTCTGAACATCAGAATTTTGACGACCAATTAAGTGAAATGGAAAAAGATGCATTAGGAGAAGTCGGGAACATTTCCTTCGGCAGCTCTGCAACAGCCCTCTCCTCATTGCTTGGACAGAAAGTGGAAATTACCACTCCCGCAATCTCTGTAGTGGACCGTAGTATGCTGGAGACAGAATTCGTTCATCCGTATGTAGCAATCCAAGTGGAATATACGGAAGGCTTAAATGGCACCAATCTCCTCGTCATTAAACAAAGTGATGCCGCAATCATCGCTGATCTTATGTTGGGCGGGGATGGAATGGCCCCAAATGAAGAATTGAATGAGATCCATCTAAGTGCTGTACAGGAAGCGATGAATCAAATGATGGGATCGGCGGCTACGTCGATGTCCACTGTTTTCAATAAGAAAGTCGATATCTCCCCTCCATCAATAGACTTGATGAATATGGAAAATGAGGAAAGCATCGATAAGATTCCGAAAGATGAAATGATGATTAAAGTTTCCTTTGAGTTAAAAGTAGGAAATTTAATCGATTCAAACATTATGCAGTTGTTCCCGCTTCAATTCGGAAAAAACCTTGTTGCGTCGCTTATGGGCATGGGGGCAGAGGAGGAAGCTGCTGTTACAATGGAAGCGCCGGCCAGACCGGCACCATCCAAACAGGAAATGCGGCAGCCTGAATTTCCGCAAGAGGACCATTCTAGTTACAGCTATGGGGATAGTGCATCCCAACAGTTTGCCCCCCCTGCTTATGAACAGCCTCATTACGAACAGCCGGTTCAGCAGCAGATGCCACAAAGGCAGCAACAACCACCTGTACACGTACAGCAAGCCCGTTTCGCGAACTTTGAAGGTCCTTCCTTAAATCAAGCCGAGACGAACAACTTGAATATGTTGCTGGATATCCCTTTGCAAGTGACTGTGGAACTTGGAAGGACGAAACGTTCGGTTAAAGAAATCCTTGAAATGTCTAGCGGGTCCATCATAGAATTGGATAAGCTGGCGGGAGAGCCGGTCGATATTTTAGTAAATAACCGCCATATCGCTAAAGGGGAAGTCGTCGTAATTGATGAGAACTTCGGCGTACGGATAACGGATATTTTGAGCCAGACAGAACGATTGAATAATTTAAGATAAGATCCGGGAGGTCATGAGAATGGGTAAACGTATTTTAATAGTGGATGATGCAGCTTTCATGCGCATGATGATCAAAGATATTTTGACAAAGAACAATTTTGAAGTAGTCGGTGAAGCTGCCGATGGTGCGCAAGCTGTTGAAAAGTATATGGAATTAAAACCGGATCTCGTAACGATGGATATTACGATGCCAGAAATGGACGGTATTGCGGCGTTGAAAGCCATTAAAGAAAAGGACCCGTCAGCTACAATCATTATGTGCTCGGCAATGGGACAGCAAGCGATGGTCATCGATGCAATTCAAGCTGGAGCAAAGGACTTCATTGTGAAGCCGTTCCAGGCTGATCGTGTTGTTGAAGCGATCACAAAAGCAATAGGTTGACTTATGAATTTATCAGTTTTGCAAAAGTTTTCATCAATTTTCCTGCTGGCAGTCGTCCTTATCAGCTCTTTGCCTATAGTGACGTATGCAGAAGACAATCCAACCAAATCTGTATCTGATTGGTATGGAAAAGATAAGGACAGTGGTGAAGAGATTACAAATGTAATTGAGGAAGACGAGCCAGCTGCCGACCGTACGCAAGACGGGGCAGCTGTCGGCTTGTCTTGGTGGGATTATGTAAAAACACTTTTGGCGTTGCTCTTTGTAGCCGGCCTTCTACTCGCCTTATTAAAGTTCATTAACCGGAAGAACCGAATGTTTAACCAGCATCGATTAATGAAAAATGTCGGGGGTCTTTCGTTAGGACAGCAGAAATCCATTCAATTGGTCGTTATCGGAGAATCTTATTATTTAATAGGCGTAGGGGACGAAGTTAGGCTGCTGAAAGAGATTACAGACCCGGAAGAGATCGCAGCATTGGAAAGTTATTTCGATGATGATGATCATCCTTCACCTCCAAGCGCTTTGAATAAATTGCTGACGATGCTTCCTCTAGGCAAAGGGGACTCATCGGAAGATAGCGAGCAACCCGCCGATTTTAAAAAAATGTTCACTTCCAGATTAGATGAATTGAAGGCGGAGAGGAAAAAGCATTTGAACCGATTGGCAGAAAAGGAGAGCAGAAAAGATGAATGATTTCGTCCAGTTTTTTTCGGACAGCAACCCGACAAATGTATCGACATCCATCAAAATGCTTCTCCTCCTAACAGTCCTATCGCTAGCACCGGCAATCCTCATTCTTATGACGTCATTTGCCCGGATTGTCATTGTTTTATCTTTTGTCAGGACTGCACTAGCAACGCAGCAAATGCCACCAAACCAGGTTATTGTCGGGCTTGCTCTGTTTTTGACATTCTTTGTCATGGCACCTACTTTCCAACAGGTGAATGAAACAGCCCTTACACCTCTATTTGCTGAAGAAATTACACTCGAGGAAGCATATGAACAGGCAAGTTTGCCATTCAAAGAGTTCATGAGCAAACACACACGGCAGAAAGATTTGGAGTTATTCCTGCGGTACAACCAAGCGGAGCGTCCTGAAACGTTGGAAGATATTCCGTTGACAATGTTAGTGCCGGCTTTCGCGTTAAGTGAGATTAAGACCGCATTCCAAATGGGTTTCATGATTTTCATCCCGTTTCTTGTCATTGACATGATCGTTGCGAGTATTCTCATGTCCATGGGGATGATGATGTTGCCGCCGGTCATGATTTCTCTGCCATTTAAGATTCTATTATTCGTCCTAGTCGATGGATGGTATCTTATCGTCAAGTCATTATTGCAGAGTTTTTAGCTAGTAAGTAATAAACGTAACCTGTCATCTCCCTTTCGGAAATCGGCAATTTAACAGTTTAGGAGTGATAAGTAATGACAGGCGAAGTAGTCATAGCGATAGCTGAGCGGGCGGTTTGGGTCATTTTATTAACTTCCGGTCCGCTGTTGATTGTAGCATTGGTTTCCGGCTTGGTCGTCAGTATTTTCCAGGCGACGACACAAATCCAGGAGCAGACATTGGCATTTGTGCCGAAAATTATTGCCGTCCTTGTAGCGCTTATCTTTTTCGGTCCTTGGATGTTGGCCAGGGTCACGGCGTTCGCGACAGACATTTTCGATAATCTAGTTCGGTATATAGGGTGATGGAATGGAAGAACTGATTCCTTCCTTGGCTGCGTACTTGCTCATTTTGACAAGAGTGACCGCCTTTATCGTAACTGTCCCTTTGTTTTCTTACCGTGCGATCCCGACAACGCATAGGATTGTCTTTGCCGCATTATTGGCATGGATGATGGTGTATACAGTCGATGCTCCAGGAATTGAAATTGATGGCACATACATACTTCTTGTGATAAAGGAAGCTCTTACAGGCATCTTCATCGGTATCATCGCCTATATCGTCATGTCGGCAATCCAGATTGCCGGCGGCTTTATCGATTTCCAGATGGGCTTTGCCATTGCAAACGTCATCGACCCGCAAACTGGGGCCCAGTCGCCTTTGCTAGGTCAATTTTTTAATGCCCTCGCCATTTTACTGTTATTGACATTGAATGGCCATCATATGCTCCTTGACGGCATCTTTTACAGTTATCGCTTCATACCGCTTGACATGCTTTGGCCGGCATTTGGTGATGAACGGCTAATCGATTTCGTCATAAGGACATTTGCAATGACGTTTGCCATTGCATTCCAAATGTCCGTACCGATTGTAGCAACCTTGTTTCTTGTTGATCTAGCTTTAGGTATAACAGCGAGGACGGTTCCGCAACTAAATATTTTCGTTGTCGGATTTCCCATTAAAATCGGTGTCAGTTTCCTCGTCCTTGTGACGATGTTCACGGTCATGATTGCGATGATGAGAAAATTGTTTGAACTGATGATGTCGGCAATGAGGGATTTGATGATCATCTTAGGAGGTGGCTGACGGATGATTCGTTTAGATTTACAGTTCTTTGCAGGCGAAAAGACAGAAAAGGCCACTCCGAAGAAACGACTCGACTCCCGCAAGAAAGGACAGGTATTAAAGAGCCAGGATGTTACAACTGCAGTTGTCCTTCTCTTCGTATTCCTGTTCCTTTTTTTCGCAGCCGGCTTCATGCGTGATCGATTTTTTGTGTTCTTTACACATTCATTTACAGAATCCGTTTCAATCAAGGCATTGGATATCGATCAAACGATGATTCTTTACATAAATATGATTGTTCAAATGGCATATATCCTCTTGCCGATAATGGCCGTTGCAGTCATTGCGGGTATAGTGGGAAACCTGATGCAGTTCGGATTGCTGTTTACTGCGGAACCTTTGAAATTCGACTTGAAAAAGATAGATCCAATTAAAGGGTTGAAAAGGATATTCTCCATTCGTGCAATCGTTGAATTATTGAAATCTTTGTTGAAAATATCTTTTATCGGTTCAGTGACGACATTCCTTCTCATGACGAACATCGAAAAAGTGTTAGGTCTAGCTTTCAAGACACCCCATGACACATTGGTGACAGTCGGACAATTGGTAGCTTTAATGGGCATCGTCGCCTCCTTCGTTCTGTTATTCATTTCGGTATTGGACTATTTTTATCAAAAGTTTGATTACGAGAAAAACTTGCGGATGTCCAAACAGGATATTAAAGATGAATATAAAAATACGGAAGGTGATCCGATCATCAAGTCGCGCATCAAACAGCGCCAAAGAGAAATGGCGATGCGAAGGATGATGCAGGAAGTGCCGCAGGCGGATGTCGTTATCACGAATCCGACCCACTTTGCCATCGCCTTGAAATATGACGATGAAAAGATGGACGCACCCGTCGTTATTGCGAAGGGGGCAGACTTCATCGCACAAAAGATAAAGCTGATTGCGAAGGAGCACAATATTGTCATGGTTGAAAATCGTCCATTGGCAAGGTCACTGTACGACGATGTAGAGATCGGGGATCGTATTCCTGATCAGTTCTTTAAGACGGTCGCTGAAATATTGGCATACGTTTATCGAATACAACGGAAAATATAACTTGCTAATGCAGGGTAAATCTGCGGGCGTACCCACGCCTTGGCATGATTACAATTAGAGAAAGAGGGGATGGCATGCAATTTAGAGATATCGGAGTATTGGCAGCGGTCATTATGATTGTTGCCATGCTCGTCATCCCATTACCGCCTTGGCTTTTAAGCTTTCTTATCATTATCAATATAACACTTGCATTAATGGTCCTTTTGACATCGATGAATATGCAGGAAGCATTGCAATTTTCGATATTTCCTTCGTTGCTTTTATTACTGACGCTTTTCCGTCTAGGTTTGAACGTTTCAACGACCCGTGCAATTCTTTCACAAGGGGATGCAGGCGGGGTTGTCGACACATTCGGTACGTTTGTAACCGGCGGAAATATCGTCGTCGGCCTTGTTGTCTTTGTCATTTTAATCATCATCCAGTTCATCGTCATAACAAAGGGATCGGAGCGGGTTTCTGAAGTGGCAGCCCGTTTTACGTTAGATGCGATGCCAGGTAAGCAGATGAGTATCGATGCCGATTTGAACGCAGGAATGATTTCTGAGACAGAAGCAAGGATGCGCCGTGAAAAGGTGAGCAATGAAGCTGACTTCTATGGCGCGATGGATGGAGCAACGAAATTTGTTAAAGGAGATGCCATCGCCGGAATCATCATCGTCATCATCAACCTACTTGTAGGGATGATTATCGGTGTCGCACAGATGGATTTGCCATTTGCCGAGGCTGCGACGAAATTCTCCAAATTGACCGTCGGAGATGGAATCGTTTCCCAAATACCGGCTTTACTCATCTCGACAGCTACAGGGATTGTCGTAACGCGTGCAGCATCCGAAGGGAATCTTGGTACGGATATAACGAGACAGCTGTTAGGCCAACCGAAGTTGCTCTATATTGCAGCAATAACCGTCTTCCTGTTAGGGCTGTTTACGCCAATCAATGACATCCTTACGATTCCAATTGCAGCTCTTCTGGTTTTAGGTGCATACATCATGTCACGTCAACCTGAGGAAGACCCTACCGAATTGCTGGAAATGGAAGAAGAAGTTGAAACGGAAGGGATGAAGAGTCCGGAAAATGTAGTCAACCTATTGAATGTCGATCCGATCGAGTTCGAATTCGGCTACGGGCTCATCCCTTTAGTCGACGCCCAGCAAGGCGGGGATTTATTGGACAGGGTCGTCATGATCAGAAGGCAGCTTGCACTTGAGTTGGGGCTCGTCATTCCGGTCGTCCGGATCCGGGACAATATCCAGCTGCAACCGAATGAATATCGTATCAAGATAAAGGGAAATGAGCTGGCAAGAGGCGAACTACTTCTTGACCATTATCTCGCAATGAGTCCGGGGGGCGACGATTCGATTGTTGGAATCGATACGATTGAGCCGTCATTCGGCCTTCCCGCGAAGTGGATTACTGAAGACGTTAAAGAAGATGCCGAAATTATGGGCTATACAGTCGTCGATCCACCAAGCGTTGTCTCTACCCATCTCACTGAAGTGATCCGTGCGAATGCAGCCGACTTGATTGGACGCCAAGAAACGAAACAGCTCGTCGATCATGTTCGTGAGACGTATCCAATCCTGGTCGATGAACTTACACCTACGCCTCTCTCAATAGGTGAAATCCAAAAAGTGTTGGCGAAATTATTGAATGAAAATGTCTCAATCCGCAACTTGCCGATTATTTTCGAGACGCTTGCCGATTATTCGAAGTACTCATCGGATGTCGATTTGCTGACGGAATATGTAAGGCAATCGCTAGCAAGACAAATCACCGGTCAATACTCGACCGGGGTAGAAGCGCTGAAAGTATTGACCGTATCAGGTAAAGTCGAGAAATTGATAGCGGATCATATCCAGCAGACCGAGCAAGGCAATTATTTGTCGATTGACCCGTCCCATTCCCAAGAAATATTGGAATCGATCGCAAGAGAGGTCGAAAGGGTGGCGCTGATGGACCAATCACCTGTCATTCTCTGTTCGCCAGCAATCAGGATGTACTTAAGGCAAATTACGGAGCGGTACTTCCCGCAAATACCTGTATTATCTTACAATGAGCTTGAAGCTTCAATTGAAGTCCAAAGTGTCGGGGTGGTGGAAATCTGATGAAAATGAAGAAATATACAGCCGATACGATGGTGGAGGCGATGAAGAAGGTGAGAGCTGATTTCGGGGATGAAGCTGTCATCCTTAGCTCAAATGTCGTCACCTCCAAAGGGTTTCTCGGCTTTTTTCAAAAGAAGTCGGTTGAAGTCGTTGCCGGTTTTGATGAACCTTCCTTCACTCAGTCAACAACATCATTTATACCGAAACAGACTGCCGAGGTTGTAGACCTCAAGCAGGACGCAGAAATAAGGAAAGAAATGAATGAGATGAAAAGACTGCTTCAGGAAATGAAGCAGTCTGCTTCATTCGCCAATTTCCCGGATGAGCTCAAACCGTTGCTCACTTTTTTAGAGAAACAGGAGTTGTCGGAACAGCTGACTCTTCAAATTGGAAATGAAATTTTCACGTTGATGAAAGAGGAAAAGAAAGATTTTTCAACAGAGGAACAAGTGGAACTAGCAAAGACGTTCTTAACGAAAGAATTCTCAGACTTACCTTTCGGCGGCATTTCAACTACCAAAAAATATATTAATGTACTTGGTCCGACCGGGGTTGGAAAGACGACAACGATTGCTAAGATTGCGGCTAGGTCCCTTTTGGAAGATAAAAAGAAGATTGGCTTCATTACAACTGACACCTATCGAATTGCTGCAATAGAACAATTGCGCACGTATGCGAATCTATTACAGGCGCCAGTTGAAATCGCCTATAATAGCAAGGACTTTGAAGAAGCCATCAGAAAAATGCAAGATCGTGACTTGATCTTTATCGATACAGCTGGCCGTAATTATAAAGAAATCAAATTTGTAGATGATTTGAAACGTCTGATCGATTTCTCGTTGGACATGGAATCATTCCTCGTCTTGTCTGTGACTTCAAAGGAAGAGGATATGAGGACAATCATCGACAAATTTACTTCTTTTCCGATTAAGAAATTCATCTTTACGAAAGTGGATGAAACGGGATCGATTGGTCCGATGTTCAATCTCATGAAAGAATACGGCATCGGCACCGCTTATTACACAGATGGACAGGAAGTGCCGGAAGATCTTACTGAGGCAGATCTCGAAAGAATGCTCACATTGTTATTGGCAGGTGCTGAACATGCGTGACCAAGCGGAAGCACTTCGAATGAAGATGTTGAAGGTGCAGGGTGAACTGGCCAAATCGATTGCGATTGTCAGTGGAAAAGGTGGGGTGGGCAAGTCGAACTTCTCCACGAATTTCGCCCATTCTTTACGTTTGAAAGGAAAGAAAGTCATCGTCGTCGATATGGATATCGGAATGGGAAACATCCATATATTACTCGGCGCTGCTCCCCAACACAGTTTGAAGGATTATTTGACGGGCCAACAACGATTGGAAAATGTCGTAAACTCAGATGAGGATGGGCTTACATTCATTTCAGGAGGATCGGGATTGGATTCTGTTCTCGATTGGTCCGAGGATATGTTTGAACGATTGCTGGCCGCTTTCGAACAGCTTCAAAAAGAGTATGACTTCATCCTTTTTGATATGGGCGCGGGTGCGACGCAACGTTCAATCGAACTGATCATTGCGGTGGATGAAGTGATCGTCATTTCCACAACAGAACCCACTTCAATTACTGATGCCTATTCGATGATGAAGTTCATCTGTCTACAGGACCCGGATAAGAAATTCAGCATTGTTAGTAATCGGGTGTCAAAGCTCGATGACGGCAATGACGCGGTGACACGACTGCAATATGCAATGAGGAAATTCCTTGATAAAGACACATTCATTTTAGGGTTTTTACCGGAAGACGCGGCTGTTCATAAAGCGGTGGTCGCGCAAAAACCCTTTATATTGCTCTATCCCAATGCTCTTATTTCAAAGCGAATGGCAGCAATTGCCGACGAATTTGTAAAAGTGGATCAGGCTGAGGAAAAACAAGGAACCGGATTCCTTCAAAAGTTGAAGGGGATTTTCTTGAAAGGGCGTGAATGATTTGGGATTCGGCACTGTGAAAAAAGTGCTTGTCGTTGATGATTCCGCGTTTATGCGAAAATTGATTACAGACATGCTTTCGAAGCATCCGTTGCTTGAAGTAATAGGAATAGCGCGCAACGGGAAAGATGCCGTTGCCAAAGCTGTGGAACTTCAACCGGATGTCATCACGATGGATATTGAGATGCCGGTCATGAACGGGCTAGAGGCTTTGAGGCAAATCATGGAACAGCATCCTACCCCCGTTGTAATGCTCTCAAGCACGACTGAAATTGGGGCAGAAAATACGATGATCGCCATGGATTATGGTGCCGTGGATTTTGTCGCCAAGCCTGGCGGACCCATTTCACTTAATTTGCATGAAGTGGAACAGGAGATTGTCGAAAAAGTATTTGCAGCTGCAAAAGTCAGAATTTCCAATCTCCTAAAACAACCAGTACCACAGGCCGAGAAGCATTTTAAGAAAAAACAATCTATCAATGAAAAGAAAATCGGGTCTTCTGATTCAATGCTCTCTCAAATAGATTCATTGCATGCCAAAAAGATTCACAAAGGGATGGAGACTTTTGTTATAATAGGTACATCGACAGGGGGTCCACGGGCACTGCAGGAAGTGCTTACACGACTGCCGTCTGATATAAATGCACCAATTTTGGTCGTTCAGCATATGCCGCCTGGATTTACGAAATCATTGGCCCAGCGATTGGACGGCTTAAGCGAAATAAGGGTGAAGGAAGCCGAGGATGGAGAAGCTCTTCTTAAAGGTGTTGCTTATATTGCACCTGGCGGAAAGCATTTGAAATTTGAAAGGTGCCCTGCTGGTTTTTGCGTCCGGCTCGACGCCGCGGATTCACCCCGAATGGGTCATCGGCCGTCTGTAGACATACTGTTGGAGTCTGCTGCATCCATGCAGGAACTGCAATATGTAACGGCCATCATGACGGGGATGGGGCAAGACGGTACGGAAGGGATGAAACAACTGAAATCGGCTTGTTTTACGATTACGATTGCTGAATCCGAAAAGACGTCTGTCGTCTATGGAATGCCGAAAGCGATTAAAGAAGCCGGTCTCGCCGATCGCATCGTTGATGTGCAGAGCATTGCGGCAGCAATTACGGAAATCTTACATTCTTGAGGGGGCGTCATGATGGATACAAATCAATACCTTGAAATGTTTCTTGAAGAAAGTAAAGAACATCTTCAAGCTTGCAATGAACACTTATTGGAACTTGAAAAAAATCCCGACGATCTGGCTATTGTCAATGAAGTATTCCGTTCAGCACATACGTTGAAAGGAATGTCTGCAACGATGGGATACGAAGACATCGCTGACTTGACACATAAAATGGAAAATGTTCTGGATGCAATCCGAAACTCAAAAATCAGCGTTTCGACCGAAATTCTCGACATCGTTTTTAAAGCTGTCGATTATTTGGAAGAAATGGTGATGGATATAGAAGCAGGCGGTACAGGGAAGAAGGATGTACTAGAGCTTGTCACTGCATTGAACCGCATAGAGACTGGACAATCAGCCGTTATTGCACCGGAAATGGAGACGGCTGCCTCCACAATGGCGATCGAGCCGTTGCAACAATATACTCCGGCGCTTCACTACGATGATTATGAAATGACGGTGATCGGTCAATCGCAGGAACAAGGTTTCCATGCATATGAAATATCCGTTACACTGCGGGAAGACTGCTTACTTAAGGCAGCAAGAGTATTCATGGTTTTCGAGATCCTTGAAAAATCAGGAGAAATCGTTAAGTCAAAACCTTCTGTTGAACAGTTGGAAAATGAGGATTTTGATGAAGTATTCACTATAGTTCTAATCTCTAAAGAAGAAGCAAGTTCACTAGAAGCAAAAGTGATGAAAGTTTCTGAAGTGGATCGGGTCGATATCCATCCGGTTATGGGCGTATCCCTGCTTAAGGAGACACCTGTTGAGACTGAGGCCGTTTCTGTTGCGAAAACCGCGAAGGAAACTGGGAAAGCTATTGCCGTCCCTCAAAAAGGACGACGAGCAACGAATGCACATAATGCGAACAAGACAATCCGGGTCAATATTGACCGGTTGGACATTCTCATGAATCTTTTCGAAGAGCTGGTTATTGACAGGGGACGTTTGCAATCGATTGCAAGTGAATTACATAATCCCGACTTGAATGAAACTGTCGAGAGGATGACCCGAGTTTCCGGAGATCTTCAAAATATAATCCTGAACATGCGTATGATTCCCGTAGAGACTGTATTCAACCGCTTCCCGAAAATGGTACGTCAGCTGGCACGGGATCTAGATAAAAAGATTAATCTTGAAATTATCGGAGCCGAAACTGAACTGGACAGAACGGTAATCGATGAAATCGGGGATCCTCTCGTCCATTTGATCCGAAATGCATTGGATCACGGTATAGAGAGTCCGGCAGAACGACTTGCTAAAGGCAAGCCTGAGGAAGGCACTGTCACATTGAGGGCGTATCATTCCGGTAATCATGTATTCATTGAGCTGGAAGATGATGGTGCAGGCATCAACAAGGAACGGGTTCTGCAAAAGGCACTTGAAAGAGGCGTTGTAACTGAAGAAATAGCTGCCACGCTGACGGATCGGCAGATTGCTGAACTCGTTTTGGCATCCGGGTTTTCCACTGCAGAAAAAATTACCGATGTATCTGGCCGCGGTGTCGGTCTCGATGTCGTGAAAAGTACAATTGAATCACTTGGCGGCTATATAACGATCGACTCCAAGGAAGGGCAAGGCTCTCTTTTCCAAGTGCAGCTGCCACTAACGTTGTCCATTATTTCGGTAATGCTTGTCAACTTGGACAAGGATATTTATGCAATCCCGCTCTCCTCGATCATCGAAACTGCGATCATTCAAACTTCCGAGATCTTGAATGCGCATAATCAGAAAGTGATTGATTTCAGGGGAAGCATCGTTCCGCTCGTCAACTTAAAAGGAATTTTCGAGATGGATGGTGCGCAGGAGAAGGAAGAATACCAATCTGTAGTCATCGTCCGTAAAGGCGAAAGAATGGCTGGACTCGTCGTAGATTCATTTATCGGGCAGCAAGAGATCGTATTGAAATCACTAGGCAATTATCTTCAGAGCGTATTCGCTATTTCTGGCGCTACAATATTAGGGAACGGACAAGTTGCGCTTATCGTGGATTGCAATGCATTGATCAAGTAGGCTGGAGGGGAAAGCAATGGCTGAAGTAAGTGAAAGTACTAAAGAAATGAAAGTGATCGTGTTCCAGTTGATGGATAAGGAATATGCCGTTGGAGTCGACGTTGTTGAGTCGATCGAGAAACTCATATCGATTACGAGAGTTCCGAAAACTCCATCCTATATAAAAGGCGTCATCAACTTACGAGGGGTCGTCACTCCGATTGTCGATCTACGGGAGCGTTTTGGCATGGAAGTGAAGCCTCTTGATGACACCAGCAGAATCATTATTGTTTCATTGGAGGAATTTGAAGTGGGCCTAATCGTTGATTCCGCGAACGATGTGATCGATATTCCGGTCAATTCGATTGAACCTCAGCCTGAAGTCGTCGGATCGATTGAATCGGAATTCATTTCGGGTGTTGCCAAAGTGGATAAGCGCCTATTGGTCATGTTGAATCTTGAAAAAGTGCTTCATCCTGTGAAAAGAGTGACCACAGATGAAATCTGATTACGAGATTACAGACATGCATCTCGACGTGCTGAAGGAAATTGGCAATATTGGGGCAGCTCATGCAGCAACTTCCCTTTCCCAATTGCTCGGCAGGAAGATTGA
The DNA here is from genome assembly GCF_023715245.1 of Sporosarcina luteola. GTDB lineage: Bacteria > Bacillota > Bacilli > Bacillales_A > Planococcaceae > Sporosarcina > Sporosarcina luteola_C. Next base: position 1,871,098 of record NZ_JAMBNV010000001.1, on the reverse strand, counting down.
AATGCATGTTCCGAAAGTTTCACTCGTCTCCTTTGATGAAATGTTTGAGTTGGCAGGCGGAGCCGAACGAATTGTGGCAGGCATCTACCTGAGAATTCAAGGGGACCTATCCGGCAGCATGTTCTTCGTTCTGCCGATCGATTCCGCAAACCGCATCGGTCCCCGGAACGTCGAAGCTGTCAAAAATGAGCTTGCCCGACTTTCCATTCCGATCATAGCGGAGGATACAGGCGGTTCCAGCGGGCGGACAATCGAGTTCGACCCGATGACTAGCGCATTGAGCATCCGGACAGTCAATTTGGGAACGAAAGAAATTTAAAATGTTATTCAAGGGAATAGAGGCAGCGAGGCGACTGAACGATTCAGTCGCTATTTTTTGTCGAAATTTGCTATAATAGAAATCATACAAATTCTTTATTTTTAACGGAAACATCATGGAAAGTGAGGGATTCGATGTCAAAAGAGGGTCTGACGGAAGAAGATGCATGTTGGAAACTATGGTTGAATGATCGGGATCCCGATGCCGGTGACAAACTGGTCAGAAAGTATACGCCTCTCGTAAATTACCATGTACAGCGAATCGGCTCAGGTTTGCCACGCAATGTTTCGCGGGATGAAATCATGAGCCTGGGACTTCAAGGGCTATTTGACGCTTTGACGAAATTCGATCCGGGCAGGGACTTGAAATTTGATACGTATGCTTCGTTCAGGATCCGCGGATCGATCATCGACGGTTTGCGGAAAGAAGACTGGTTGCCGCGTTCTTCCCGTGAGAGATCGAAGAAGCTTGAGGAAGAGATCTCGAAATTGGAGCAGAAACTGCAGCGCCATGCTACGCCTGAAGAGATAGCGGACCATCTAGGGGTTTCTGTCGATGAAGTCTATCAGACTGTGCAGGAACACTATTTTTCTAATGTTTTATCCATAGATGAGCGTATGAATGATGATGAAGAGGAAGGACAGAAATCCTTTATTATAAAGGACGATCATGAACGTACTCCTGAACAGCAGATTGTCATGGGAGAGCTTGTCGGTGATTTGGCATTGAAAATAAAAGAACTCAATCATAACGAACAGTTGGTTTTGAATCTGTTTTACACAGATGAAATGACGTTGACGGAAATTGGGGAAATCCTCAGCTTATCAACATCAAGAATTTCGCAAATCCATTCAAAAGCACTTTTCAAACTACGGAAATTGCTGTTGCCGGAAATTGTCGATGGAGGGATTTTATGAGCCTAAAAGGAATCGAACTCCAAATAGCAATCCCTAAAACGTTCGATGCGGGAAAGATGGCAGAACAAAAACAGCAACAATCACAGCTTAACCAGGAACAGGCACAGCTTCAAACTGAAAAAGAGACATTGAAGAACAGGGAAAGTGTCCGTCATTCCGAGAAGTATGCCAAAGCGGATAAAGACGCAAAAGGGAAAAATCAGGAGCATGACCGTACTGATAAGGAACAACAACATAATGAAGAGGAAAAGAAGACTACGCATCCTTATAAAGGTTCGTTTGTCGACTTTACAGGATAACTAGTATGCAAACGGTATTTTTATTATTTTTATTCATCTTACAAGTGATTGGCTTTTATTTCATAGCGTTGCTGTACATGAAAGTTTCCAAATTCAACAACTTGGAAAAGAAACAGCATAAACTGATGGCGGAAATGGACGATGCAATCGGTGCTTACTTATCCGAATTGAAAGAGGAAAATGATCGCCTCATCAACATCATCGACAAGCAGGAGGAAAACAGGAGTCTTAGGGAGACTGCACGTGTAGATCGTCCAACAGAAGATCCCACCCAGTCGCCTGATATGAAGACGTTTCCCATTAAGACGCCGGGCTACCCATTGAAAGCCGCGTTGAAATCCTATCAGGCGGCGCCAACTTTGAACAAGGACAGTCTTGCCGTACAGGTAATAGAAGAATCCGGATTGGATGATCGGACGCTTGCGATCCGTATGCATGATAACGGAAAGTCGATCGAGGAAATCGCAAAAAGGCTTGGCAAAGGGAAGACTGAAGTGGAATTGCTTCTTAAATTCAGGTGAAGTGAGTTGCAATCGAATTATCAGTATGGTATATTATCAAATGGTGTTACTACACACGTATGTGGATGATGGGAACAGGTGCCGACAGGTCATTCCATCACATGAGACATACGGAGGAATATAACCAAATTGGAGGAAAAACAAATGTCAGTAATCTCAATGAAACAACTGCTTGAAGCAGGTGTACATTTCGGACACCAAACTCGTCGTTGGAACCCGAAAATGAAAAAGTATATTTTCGTAGAGCGTAACGGAATATACATCATCGATCTTCAAAAGACGGTGAAAAAACTTGAAGAAGCTTATGACTTCATGCGTCAAGTAGGTGCAGATGGCGGGAAAGTTCTTTTCGTTGGAACTAAGAAGCAAGCACAAGATGCAATCAAAGAAGAAGCTGAGCGCGCAGGAATGTACTACATCAACCAACGTTGGCTTGGTGGTACACTTACAAACTTCGGTACGATCCAAAAACGTGTTGCACGTATGAAAAAGATCGAAACGATGGAAGAAGACGGTACATTCGATGTACTTCCTAAGAAAGAAGTATCTGAACTACGAAAAGAACACGATCGTCTTGTGAAATTCCTAGGCGGTATCCGTGATATGAAATCATTGCCAGACGTCATCTTCGTCGTTGACCCTCGTAAAGAGCGCATCGCTGTGGCGGAAGCAATCAAATTGAACATTCCACTCGTCGGTATTGTTGATACGAACTGTGATCCGGACGAAATCGACTATGTCATTCCTGCGAATGACGATGCAATCCGTGCGGTTCGTCTACTTACTAGCAAAATGGCAGATGCATTGATCGAATCAAGACAAGGCGCTGATGAAGAAGTATCTGAAGAAGCGACTGAAACGGCAGCTGCAGAGTAATAGTAGTAATAGAACAGACGATAAGCGGCCAACCCCTTATCGTCTTTTTTAAAGGTGTCGTCTCAAATCACTCATACAGGAGGAACTAACAATGGCAATTACAGCACAAATGGTAAAAGAACTGCGCGAAAAAACAGGCGCAGGTATGATGGACTGCAAAAAAGCACTTACTGAAGTAAATGGTGATATGGACGCGGCGGTAGACTTCCTTCGTGAAAAAGGTCTATCAAGCGCAGCTAAAAAAGCTGACCGCATCGCTGCTGAAGGTACAACAGACATCATCGTGAAAGGTAACGACGCTGTCATTTTCGAAGTGAACGCTGAAACGGACTTCGTTGCGAAAAACGAAGCGTTCCAAGCTCTTGTAAAAGAACTTGGCGAACACCTTTTAGCAACAAAACCGGCAACTGTAGAAGAAGCATCTGAATCGAAAATGGAAAACGGCCTTTCAGTCGCTGACCACATTTCCAATGCAGTTGCTAAAATCGGTGAGAAAATCACTCTCCGCCGCTTTGAATTGAAAACAAAAACAGACAACGATGCATTCGGTCCTTATCTTCATATGGGCGGCCGCATTGCGGTTCTTACAATCCTTGAAGGCACTACTGACTCCGAAGCTGCTAAAGATGTTGCAATGCACATCGCAGCTATGAATCCACAATACATCTCACGTGATGAGGTTTCAGAAGACGAAGTTGAGCGCGAGCGTAAAGTCCTTACTGAACAAGCATTGAATGAAGGCAAGCCAGAAAACATCGTTGCGAAAATGGTTGAAGGACGTCTTGGAAAATATTTCGAAGATATTTGTGTTCTTGACCAAGCATTCGTTAAAAACTCCGATCAAAAAGTACGTGATTTCGTTAAGTCGACTGGCGGAACTCTGAAAGAATTCGTCCGTTATGCTGTCGGTGAAGGAATTGAAAAACGCGAAGACAACTTTGCTGATGAAGTCATGAGCCAAGTAAAAGGCAACTGATCAGATAAAAGAACAATTAGGGGACACAACATTGTGTTCCCTATTTTTCGAGAAAACACAGTAGACGGAGGGTACATATGGGCGTCCCAAAATATAAAAGAATTGTTTTGAAGCTTAGCGGCGAGGCACTTGCGGGTGAAAAAGGCTATGGTCTATCACCGGAAATCATCAAGACAGTCGCAGTACAAGTGAAAGAAGTTGTTGACCTTGGTGTGGAAGTTGCGGTCGTAGTTGGTGGAGGAAACATATGGCGTGGTAAAATTGGCAGTGAGATGGGGATGGACCGGACAACTGCGGATTATATGGGTATGCTTGCCACGGTCATGAATTCATTGGCTCTTCAAGACGCTCTTGAAAAGTTAGACGTAGAAACACGTGTATCGTCATCGATCGATATGCGGCAAGTGGCTGAGCCATATATCCGTAGGAAAGCGATTCGCCATCTTGAGAAAAAGCGGGTCGTCATTTTTGCCGCTGGAACAGGGAATCCTTATTTCTCAACGGATACGACAGCTGCACTTAGAGCGGCTGAAATCGAAGCGGACGTCATCTTGATGGCGAAAAACAATGTTGACGGCGTCTATTCAGCGGATCCATTAAAAGATGAGACCGCAGTTAAATACACGGAATTGACGTACTTGGAAGTTATCAGCCAAGGCCTTGAAGTCATGGATTCCACTGCTTCAACCCTATGTATGGACAATGATATCCCTCTCGTAGTATTCTCAATTATGGATAATGGAAATATTAAAAAGGCCGTGCTTGGTGAACCAATCGGTACGGTTGTCAGGAGGAATGGGTAAATGCCGAAAGCGGTAATGGATCAAACGAAGGAAAGAATGGACAAAGCGATCGGGTCTTTCTCGAGACAGCTTGCTTCCATCCGGGCAGGACGTGCAAATGCTTCATTGCTTGATCGGATTTCAGTACTTTATTACGGAGCTCCGACGCCATTGAACCAAATGGCAGGCATCTCTGTGCCAGAGGCGAGACTGATGGTCATCCAGCCGTATGATAAGACGACTTTAGGTGATATTGAAAAGGCGATATTGAAATCGGATATCGGTATCACTCCTTCCAATGATGGATCTGTCATCCGTTTGGCAGTACCTGCTTTGACGGAAGAGCGACGCAAGGAATTGGTGAAGGAAGTCAAAAAAGAAGCAGAAGACTCTAAGATTGCAATCCGCAACGTACGCCGGGATGCTAATGATGAGTTGAAAAAGCTTGAAAAAGATGGGGACATCACTGAGGACGAACTACGCCGTGAAGGTGAAGAAATCCAGAAGTTGACTGATTCCTACATCGTTAAAATTGATGAGCTTGCAAAAGATAAAGAAAATGAAATCATGGAAATCTGATCGAAGAACTTTCTATACATTGGGGCGTCCTACTTTCAGGACGTCTTTTTTTCTGACCGTATTTCATTCACTTTCCAGAATGATAAATAATTCACTACACAACAAGCATAATCTAAAAGAGCACAAACTCTAATTTTTAACTGTTTTAAATGAAATTTATCGGCCGATTTGATACGATAGACTAGGTACTTGCTCAAATAGCAGGCGAGTGGAGGAAACGGAATGCTAGATAAACTGTTACGGAAAAAAACTGTAGAAAACCAACCATCAATTTCCGACAGGCTTACGAAAGTCAAAAGTAGAACAATACCTTCACACGTCGCCATCATAATGGATGGAAACGGCAGATGGGCAAGACGACGCAGTTTACCGCGGATTGCGGGCCATCATGAAGGAATGAAGACCGTCCGGAAAATTACCCGGATTGCAAATGAAATTGGTATCGAAGTCTTGACATTGTACGCATTTTCGACTGAAAACTGGAAGCGACCAAAAATGGAGATCGACTTTTTGATGAAACTGCCCGGTGAGTTCCTGACAACGTACTTGCCTGAACTGATCGAACAGAACGTAAAGGTTGAAATGATCGGGAATTTCGATGCCCTTCCGCCACATACCAAAGAGGCAATCGTAAAAGCGATAGAAGCCACTTCAAGCAATGATGGACTTGTCCTGAATTTCGCAATGAATTATGGCAGCCGTCTGGAAATGGTGGAGGCAGTGAAAGAAATCGCCAAAATGGCTGTCGACAATCAAATAACAGTCAATGAGATTGACGAATCACTGATCGGATCACATCTCATGACATCACACTTGCCCGAACCTGACTTGCTCATCAGGACGAGTGGAGAAGTGCGATTGTCGAATTTCATGCTTTGGCAGCTAGCTTATTCGGAATTTTCCTTTACAGAGGTTCTCTGGCCGGACTTCGATGAGTCGTGCATGTTAAGCGCAATCGAAGAATTCCAAATGCGCAATCGAAGATTTGGAAGTGTGGAAGGGGATAAAGGAGATTGAAACAGAGAATTATTACAGCGATCGCCGCATTGGCCATATTTTTCCCGCTCGTTATCATCGGTGGGCTCCCATTTACTATCGCCATTTATATTATTGCCTCAATCGGGTTATATGAATTGCTGCGCATGAAAGATATTCGGATATTTTCTTTCGAAGGTATTACCGTCTGGATTGCACTCGCGATATTATTACTGCCATCAAAATGGACTGCTGAAGTAGAGCAGTGGATCGGCTATTCGAAAATTGAAATGATGTTTGCACTCATTCTTATTTTATTGATTTATACAGTCATCTCTAAAAATAGATTTACATTCGATCATGCAGCGTTTACAGCATTTAGTGCATTATACGTTGGCATCGGATTTTATTATTTGATTGAAACCCGTTTTTATGGGTTTGAGTATGTTTTTTATGCACTTCTAGTAATTTGGACAACTGACTCAGGTGCATATTTTATTGGCAGGAAGATTGGTAAACGGAAACTATGGCCGGATATCTCTCCGAATAAGACAGTTGAAGGGTTTATCGGAGGCATCGCATTTGCCGTCTTGTTTGCTTGCGTCTTCCAAATCTTTTATCCATTAGCGCCATCATTCTTAATGTTGGTCATCGTAACGATCATCGCTTCGATTGTCGGACAGTTAGGGGATTTGGTCGAGTCAGCGTTGAAGAGGCATTTCAATGTGAAAGATTCCGGGAATCTGTTGCCGGGACATGGAGGAATTCTTGATCGTTTCGATAGTCTCCTTTTCGTGTTGCCGCTCATTCATTTTTTACACCTAGTCGGTTGATGGAAAGGAAGTTATTCATATTATGACGAAGAAAATTAGTCTGCTCGGTGCGACGGGATCAATCGGCACTCAGACTCTCGATATTATTCAATCAAACAAAGAGCAATTTAAACTCGTATCTTTTTCAGCCGGGATGAATATACCGAAAGTAAGGGAAATCACGGCACAATTCCGCCCGGAACTCGTATCTGTGATGCGGAAAGAAGATGCAGAATCATTGCAATCGGAATTTCCGGAAACGCGTTTTGTGCATGGCAAGGAAGGTCTAGTTGCTGTAGCAGCGCAGACTGGCGCAGACATGCTCGTCAATGCAGTTATCGGGAGCGTAGGTCTGGAACCGACTATGGAAGCCATCCGGCAAGGCATCACGATTGCCATTTCAAACAAAGAGACGCTCGTAGCCGCGGGAGACATTGTCATGGAAGAAGCCAGAAAGAGGAACGTTGCGCTTCTACCTGTTGACAGTGAACATTCAGCGCTATTCCAATCCATGAATGGCGAGAATCCCAAACGGGTTTCCCGGCTTATTCTGACGGCTTCCGGCGGAAGTTTCAGAGATCTGTCAAGGGATCAATTGCAAGGCGTTACTGTACAGCAGGCGTTGGCTCATCCGAATTGGTCCATGGGCAATAAGTTGACGATCGATTCCGCTACAATGATGAACAAAGGGCTTGAAGTGATTGAAGCTCATCATTTATTCAATATGCCGTATGACAGGATTGAATGTTTATTACACAAGGAAAGCATTATCCATTCAATGGTTGAATTCGAAGACACGAGTGTCATGGCACAGCTCGGCTCTCCTGACATGAGGGTGCCGATCCAATACGCGATGACGTATCCGGATCGGATTCCGATGCAAAACGCCAAGCCGCTCCGTCTAGAGGAAATTGGAACACTCCATTTTGAGAAGATGGATTTCAACCGTTTCAAAGCCCTCGCCCTCGCCTACGAAGCAGGCAGGCAAGGCGGAACGATGCCGACAGTGATGAATGCCGCAAATGAAGTGGCTGTCCAACTGTTCATGCAAGGCAGAATACCTTTCCTTCAAATCGAGGAAATTGTTGAACGGATGATGGACAATCATCAATCGATTTCATCTCCGGATTTGGAAACGATTTTAGAAACTGATTCAAGCACCCGTAAAATGGTGTATGATATGGTGAAATAAGTATTTCATAAATCGGCCGGTGAGGCCAGTTAAGGTGGTTTTTAATGGAAACCGTTATAGCTTTTATTATCATATTCGGCTCTCTTGTTTTTTTTCATGAATTAGGGCATTTCCTTTTCGCGAAAAAAGCCGGCATCATGGTACGTGAATTTGCAATTGGGTTCGGTCCGAAATTACTTGCCATACGGAAAAAGGAGACTCTTTATACGATCCGTATCCTTCCGCTTGGCGGGTATGTAAGAATGGCTGGCGAGGATTTCGACACTGTCGAATTACAGCCCGGATACCGGGTAGGCGTCATTCTGAATAATGACGATGAAATCGAAAAGATTTATTTAAACCGCGATGTATCCAATCCGAATGTCTTGTTTTTGGAAACGGAAGCTGCCGATTTAAGTAAGGAACTTTTCATCGAAGGATATGATGAGGACGGGAATCTTGTGAAATATAGAATTTCCCGAAATGCTGTCATCTATGAAAAAGGTCAGGAGACGCTCATTGCGCCTTATGATCGCCAATTCGATTCGAAGTCGTTGGGCAGCCGGGCGATGGCTATTTTTGCAGGACCTCTATTCAATTTCATCCTCGCTTTCTTCATCTTTTTGGCAATTGGTCTTTTGCATGGCATCCCTACAAATGAGCCGATCATTAAGGAAGTTATCAGTAATAGCGCTGCTTACGCAGCGGGTATGGAAGCTGGAGATTTCGTCAAGGAAGTGGACGGTAAATCGATTGAAAGCTGGCAGGAATTTACCGAGACCATTCAGAAAAATCCTGGCAAAAACCTTCAAATGAAGGTTGAGAGGAACGGAGAAATGGTGACAATGGCGGTCGTTCCTGAGAAAGTGGTCAAAGATGGAGATGAATTCGGTCAGATTGGTGTAATGTATGAAAGTCCAGTTGAAAAGAATGCATTGAAAGCATTTGCTTTTGGCGCGGAGCAGACCTTTAGCTGGATGAAAAGGATATTCGAACTTCTCGGCATGCTCGTCACCGGTAAGTTTACAATTGATGCATTAAGCGGACCTGTCGGCATTTACAAAGCGACAGAGGAGGTCGCTCAATGGGGTGTGTTTTCCCTTATGAACTGGGCCGCCGTGTTAAGCATTAACTTGGGAATCATGAATCTGTTGCCGCTGCCTGCATTGGACGGCGGAAGATTGCTCTTCTTCCTATTTGAAGGAGTCCGAGGGAAACCTATCGACAAACAGAAAGAGGGCATGGTTCATTTTGTTGGCATCATGTTACTGATGGTTCTTATGCTCGTCGTTACTTGGAATGACATACAACGATTCTTTTTTTAATAATATAGTTCATTATAGAAATTCGAGGTGAAATCTTCATGAAACAATCACGGACATTCATCCCGACTATGCGTGAAATACCGACGGATGCGGATATCATTTCCCATCAACTTCTGCTCCGGGCAGGATATATCCGCCAACATATGAGTGGTGTTTATTCCTTTCTTCCGCTCGCAAAAAAAGTGATTCGGAAGATTGAAAGCATCATAAGGGAAGAGATGGAGGCAATTGATGCAGTTGAAATATTCATGCCGACATTGCAGCCGTCCGGGCTTTGGGAAGAGTCAGGGCGATGGTCTTCGTACGGAGCTGAACTTTTCAGGCTTAAGGATCGACATGATCGTCAATTGGCTCTAGGCCCAACTCATGAAGAAGTGGTTACCTCACTCATCCGGGATGAAGTGAAATCCTATAAGAAACTTCCGCTGACGGTCTTTCAGATCCAGACGAAGTTCAGGGATGAAAAACGGCCGCGCTTCGGACTGCTTCGCGGCAGGGAATTCATCATGAAGGATGCTTATTCGTTCCATTCATCAAAAGAAAGTCTAGAAGAGAAGTATAATGAAATGATGCAAGCTTACTCGAATATCTTTTCGAGACTCGGCTTGGATTACAGGACTGTCATTGCAGATGGCGGTACAATCGGCGGTGATGGAACTCACGAGTTCATGGCCTTGTCCGACATCGGGGAAGATACGATTGCTTACAGCGACGCTTCCCCATACGCCGCAAATATTGAAATGGCCGAAGTCAATACGGAATATGTAAAATCCAAAGAAACGTTGAAAGAGCTCGTGAAGGTCGATACGCCGGGACAGAGGACGATTGCGGATGTAGCGGACTTCTTAAACGTAGATCCTTCTAAAGTGATTAAAACGCTCCTCTTCAAAGCTGATGGAAAGCTAGTTGTCGTGTTGTCACGCGGTGATTATGACATAAACGAAATCAAGTTGAAAAATGCATTGCAAGCAAAGGATATTAACCTTGCTACAGAGAGCGAGATTGAAGAAATGCTAGCTTGCAAAGCTGGCTCCATCGGTCCTGTCAAACTGCCTCTGGATTTGAAAGTGTATGCAGATTTCGCGGTCGAAAAGATCGTAAATGGCGTTTGTGGGGCAAACGAAGATGGATGCCATTTGATGAATGTTAATCCTGAGCGTGATTTTGCTATTGAGCGCTATTTAGATCTAAGATACATCAGTGAAGGGGATCCTTCACCGGACGGTATTGGAACGATCCGATTTGCCAAAGGAATTGAACTTGGGCATACCTTTAAATTGGGAACCGCTTATAGCGGCCCGATGAAAGCGACGTACCTCGATGAAAACGGCAAAGCTCAACCTTATATTATGGGGTGCTATGGCATTGGCGTTTCAAGGATTTTGGCGGCTGTCGCTGAGCAGCATCATGATGCAAATGGGTTAAAATGGCCGAAGCATATTTCCCCGTATGATATTCACCTCGTTACGATCAACAGTAAGGATGAAGCGCAATCAAAACTGTCGGATGAGCTTTATCATCTGCTAAAATCATACCGATATGACATTTTACATGACGATCGTGACGTGCGGCCGGGTGTTAAGTTCACGGATGCGGATCTTATCGGGTTGCCAGTACGTCTGACAATCGGCAAGAAAGCGCAGGATGGAATAATCGAAGTGAAATTCAGGGGCACTGGAGAAACCGTCGAGTGGCAAAAAGAAGAAGTCACAGAAAAGCTGCAAGCCTATTTTGGTTGAAAAATAAAAGGTAGGGAGGGGAGGCCGGATACCGGTACTTCCCTTCTTTTCACTGTACGAAGCGGGGGGATACATATGGATGCAAAATTGAAGTTGCTGACATTGCTGCAGCAAATCGGAATGGCAGATGATCAAATGATCGTTCATTTTGAGCATGGAACGTTAGAACGGGTCGATATTCACCGTAAATCAAGAATGTGGCAATTTAATGTGGAACTGGAAAAAACATTACCTGTCCAAGTCTTTCAGTTATTCCAACAAAGGATGACGGAAGCCTTTACGTCCATCGCCGCGGTACGCCTTCAAATTACTGTGCGGACGAAAGAAGGGGATCCTGAACTGATTGTCGGCTATTGGCCATTTGTCTTACAGGAGATGCGGGATATGTCGCCTCCGATCCGCGAGAGGCTTGAAGGACAAAAGCCTGTACTTGTTGGCGAAAAGATGACATTGACTTGCGTAAATGATTTCGAACAACAAACGATGAAAAATAAATATGGCCGCATTATCGCAGAGGTTTATGAATCTTTCGGATTTCCATCGATGGCAATCGAATTCACGATTTCAGAGGAAGCGGAAAATAATGAAGCGGAAATACTTGCTTTCATGGCGCAGAAACAGGCGGAAGAAGAAGCGTATGCCAAGAATGCCTTAGCCAACCTTCAAAAAATGGAGGCGATGAAGAAGGAGAACGGCGATTTCGGGAACAGACCATTCGTATTGGGAGTCCCGATCAAACCCGATGAACCGATCATCGGCATCCAGGCGATACAGGATGAAGAAAGACGTCTAACAATCGAAGGCTACGTCTTTGATGCAGAGGTTAGAGAATTGAGAAGCGGTCGATCATTGCTCACAATAAAAGTGACGGATTACACAGATTCAATTCTTGTGAAAATGTTTTCTCGGGATAACGAAGATGCAGAGCTCATGAAAACGTTGAAAAAAGGTGCATGGGTACGTGCGAGGGGCAGCATCCAGAACGATACATTCGTACGGGACCTCATCATGATGGCCCAGGACATCATGGAGGTCACTCCTGTCATCAGAAAAGACAGCGCACCTGAAGATCGGAAACGGATTGAATTGCATGCACATACGACAATGAGTCAAATGGATGCAGTAACATCGGCATCGGCATTAGTCGCTCAGGCGGCGAAATGGGGGCATCCTGCAGTGGCAATCACCGATCATGCAAATGTCCAATCGTTTCCTGAAGCTTATTCTGCGGGCAAGAAACATGGCATAAAAGTGTTATTCGGTTTAGAAGCGAACTTGGTGGATGATGGTGTGCCAATTGTCTTTGACGAGCAGCATAGAGAGCTCGAAAATGATACATTTGTCGTATTTGACGTGGAGACGACAGGTCTATCTGCGGTGTACGACACAATCATCGAGTTGGCTGCAGTCAAAGTCGTAAATGGTGAGCTTAAGGAACGATTTGAAAGGTTCGCGAACCCCCATCATCCCTTATCTTCCACAACGATTGAGCTTACTGGCATAACAGACGATATGGTGAAAGACGCTCCCGAAGTTTCAGAAGTCATAAAGGACTTCAAGGAGTTCATCGGGGATGCAATCCTTGTCGCTCATAACGCATCATTTGATATGGGCTTCTTTTATGAAGCGAGCAAAAAGGCGGGTTTGCATGACAAGAACTATCCTGTCATTGATACACTCGAATTGGCACGTTTCCTCTATCCGGAAATGCGGAATCACAGATTGAACACCTTGGCGAAGAAGTTCGATATTGAACTGACGCAGCATCACCGCGCTATCTATGATACCGAAGCGACAGCCTATCTGTTCATCCGTCTTATGAAAGAGGCAGCGACGGAAAAAGGAATCGTTTACTTGGATGACTTCAATAAACATATAGGGGAAGGGGATGCCTACAAACGTTCAAGGCCATCCCACTGTACTTTGCTTGCAACGGATGACGAAGGCTTGAAGAATCTATTCAAACTCGTTTCCATTTCCCATATGAACTACTTTTACAGAGTACCGCGCATCCCTCGTTCATTATTGATGAAATACCGCAAGGGACTCCTTGTCGGTTCGGGATGCGACAAAGGTGAAGTCTTCGAAGGTTTGATGCAGAAATCGATGGAAGAGGTTGAAGAAATCGCAGGCTTCTATGACTATCTGGAGTTGCATCCGAAACCTGCCTATTCCCATTTGATTGAATTGGAATTGATCAGGGATGAATGGAATCTTGAAGATATAATGCGAAAGATGATCAAGCTTGGGAAAAAGGTGGGGCTTCCTGTATGTGCTACGGGGAATGTCCACTATATTGACGAAACGGACGCGACGTATCGTCAAGTTCTTGTCCGTTCCCAAGGCGGAGCAAATCCGATGAACCGTCACTCATTGCCTGAAGTCCATTTCCGGACGACTGATGAAATGCTCGAGCACTTCTCGTTTTTAGGCAAGGAAGTCGCTGAAGAAATTGTCATTGATAATCCGCAGGCAGTGGCCGACCGCATCGGAGATGTGAAAGTGATTAAAGATGATTTGTATACACCGACAATCGTCGGTGCGGACGACGATGTTCGGGAATTGACCTATTCGATGGCACGCGATATTTACGGGGAGCAATTGCCTGAATTAGTCGAAGCGCGAATCGAGAAAGAATTGAAATCAATCATCGACAACGGCTTCGCGGTCATTTATCTCATATCACATAAGCTCGTCAAGAAATCCTTGAATGATGGATATCTCGTCGGATCCCGTGGGTCGGTCGGATCGTCCCTCGTCGCAACGATGATGGAAATCACGGAAGTGAATCCGATGCCACCACATTACGTATGCCCATCTTGCAAGCTATCGGAGTTCTTCGATGATGGTTCTGTCGGATCCGGATTCGATTTGCCGGACAAAGCATGTCCGTCATGCGGGGCGATGTTAAGAAAAGACGGCCAGGACATCCCGTTTGAAACATTCCTTGGTTTCAATGGAGATAAAGTACCGGACATCGATTTGAACTTCAGTGGAGAATACCAGGCACATGCACATAATTATACAAAAGAACTTTTCGGAGAAGACTATGTGTATCGTGCGGGAACAATTGGAACTGTTGCCGAAAAAACGGCGTACGGCTATGTCAGGGGTTATATGAATGACAATAACCTTCATTTGCGCGGCGCGGAAATTGACAGGCTCGTGCAAGGCTGTACAGGCGTTAAACGGAATACAGGGCAGCATCCGGGCGGAATCATCGTCGTCCCGGATAATATGGAGATTTTCGACTTCACGCCGATCCAATTCCCGGCAGACGATGCTGGGTCAAGTTGGCGTACAACGCATTTCGACTTCCATTCAATCGATAATAATCTTTTGAAGTTGGATATTCTGGGACATGATGATCCGACGATGATTAAAATGCTTGAGGACCTATCAGGCATCGATCCGAAAACGATTCCGCCGGATGATGAAGGGGTCATGGCTCTGTTTAGTGGGACATCCTCATTAGGCGTCACAGAAGAGCAGATCGATTGCAAAACTGGAACTTTGGGTGTGCCGGAATTCGGTACGCGCTTCGTAAGGCAAATGCTTGAGGAAACAAAACCGTCAACATTTTCGGAGCTTATTCAGATTTCCGGGCTTTCCCACGGAACCGACGTGTGGCTAGGCAATGCCCAAGAGCTGATTCAAAATAAGATCTGCCAATTGTCCGATGTGATTGGCTGCCGTGATGATATTATGGTCTACTTGATTTACCAAGGGCTAGAGCCGGCGATGGCGTTCAAGATAATGGAATCGGTGCGGAAAGGGAAAGGGCTGACGCCTGAATTCGAAGAGGCAATGAAGGCGAACCAAGTTCCCGGCTGGTATATCGATTCATGTAAAAAGATAAAATACATGTTCCCGAAGGCACACGCCGCCGCGTATGTTCTGATGGCGCTTCGTATTGCTTATTTCAAAGTGCACTATCCTATCATGTATTACGCTGCGTATTTCACTGTCCGCGCGACCGATTACGATCTAGCGACAATGACGAAAGGCAATGCTTCCATCCGGGCGAAAATCAAAGAAATTAATGATAAAGGCTTAGAAGCATCGCCTAAAGAAAAGAACTTGCTCACGGTATTGGAGATTTCATTGGAAATGTGCGAACGTGGCTTTTCATTCGCTAAACCGGATCTATATAAATCCGACTCCACAGAATTTCTTATCGATGGCAATCAATTGATACCGCCTTTCGACGCGATTCCATCCCTAGGGACGAACGTTGCCAAAGCGATTGTCGAAGCTCGCAAGGATGGCATCTTCTTATCTAAGGAAGATCTGCAGCAACGGGGGAGAGTATCGAAAACGGTCATTGAATATATGGATTCATTAGGCTGTCTGGAAGGTATGCCCGATTCGAACCAACTTTCCCTTTTCTGAAACAACTTTCATTTAGCAACGGCAAGCACATAGCATCATCTAGACTCCAGGGTGCCCTCCGCTTTGGCACATTGTTTGCATTGACACCTAGTAGATGGTACAATTGGAGCAACTTTTGCTATATGTCTTGCGAAAAAAGAGTGGGATTTCCCGCTCTTTTCTGTTGTTTATTCGCATAAGACAAGTTTCAATCAAATCTCGGGAGGGTTATGATGAGTAAAATTACAGAAGAAGTTGAAAAGCTCGTCAGTCCGATAGTGAATGACCTTAAGTTGGAATTAGTTGATGTTGAATTTGTAAAAGAAGGGAGGGACTGGTTTTTACGCGTTTATATCGATACGCCGGAAGGGAATATCGATATTGAGCAGTGTGCACTCGTCAGCGAAAGGCTGAGCGAAGAACTGGACCGTACTGATCCAATCCCTCAAAACTATTTCCTTGAGGTTTCCTCACCCGGCGCCGAACGTCCGCTCAAAAAAGAAGAGGACTTCGTAAAAGCGGTCGGGCAATATGTATTCATTAAAACGTACGAACCGATCAACGGCATGAAAGAGTTTGAAGGATACTTGCTTTCTTACGGTCCTGATGCTGCAGAAGTTGAAATCCGCATCAAGACACGGAAATTGCAAGTCATCATCGACAAGGAAAAAATTGCATTTGCACGACTAGCAATCGATTTTTCCGCATAATTGAATATAGGAGTGATTAATTATGAGTAGTGATCTACTCGATGCATTGACAGCCCTTGAAAAGCAGAAAGGTATTTCAAGGGATGTCATTGTTGAAGCAATTGAGGCGGCACTTGTTACCGCATATAAAAGAAACTTCAACCAGGCGCAAAACGTGCGCGTCGATTTGAATTTGGAAAAAGGGACGATGAAAGTATATTCCCGTAAAGACGTCGTGGAAGAAGTGGAAGACGAAAGACTTCAAATCGCACTCGAAGACGCGTTAGCCATCAACCCGGCCTATGAACTCGGAGATATCGTCGAAGAAGAAGTGACGCCACGTGATTTCGGCCGGATTGCAGCACAAACTGCCAAGCAAGTTGTTACGCAGCGTGTTCGTGAAGCTGAACGTGGTCTGATCTATGATGAGTATGTAGATCGGGAAGACGACATCGTCAATGGGATCGTAGAGCGCCTGGACGCAAGGAATCTATATGTTGGGCTTGGGAAAGTGGAGGCCGTGCTGCCTTCGAGTGAACAGATCACTACAGAGTCCTACAAGCCTCATGACCGCATCAAAGTATATATTACGAAAGTTGAGCGCACTTCGAGAGGGCCTCAAGTTTTTGTTTCCCGTACGCATCCAGGACTTTTGCGTCGGCTGTTTGAAATGGAAGTTCCGGAAATCTATGACGGAACAGTTGAAATCAAATCGATTGCCCGTGAAGCGGGGGACCGATCGAAGATTTCAGTTCATACGAACAATGAGGAAGTCGATCCAGTTGGTTCATGCGTCGGATCCAGAGGTGCGCGCGTCCAATCCATATCCAATGAATTGAATGGAGAAAAGGTTGATATCGTAGAATGGTCCGAGGATCCTGTAATCTTTGTCGCAAATGCATTGAGTCCATCCAAAGTGTTGGACGTGCAAGTGAATGAAGAAGACAGATCCACAACAGTCGTAGTGCCAGATTACCAGTTATCGCTGGCGATCGGCAAACGTGGGCAGAATGCCCGTTTGGCCGCCAAATTGACTGGATGGAAAATCGACATTAAAAGCGAAACGGATGCTCGTGAGCTAGGCATTTATCCGCCTATCTCCGATCAATCGAGCGGAGAACGGCTATTTGAAGAGGATGTATATGCCGTTACCGAAAATGGAAATGATGAATATAATGAGGATCCGTATTTAGATAATGAACCGGATGATGAATCCGATATCGAAACAATCGACTTATATTCAGAAACCGACGAAGACAATTGAGTTGAAAGGATGACTGCCCATGACAAGCAAAAAGAAAATACCTTTGCGTAAATGTGCGGCGACAGGCGAGATGTTGCCAAAGAAGGAAATGATCCGCATTGTCCGCACAAAAGAAGGTGAAGTTTCGGTCGATCTGACAGGCAAAAAATCAGGACGTGGTACATATGTATCTAAAACTGAAAAGGCTGTTGAAACTGCAAAACGCAATAGATCGATTGAAAGCCAGCTTGGAACATCGGTGCCTGAGGAAGTCTATGATGATCTTCTACATGCAATCCGTCGTGAGGCATTGAAATGAATCCTACAGCGATCTTTCAATTGTTAGGAATGGCTGCGAGGGCCCGGAAACTGATTACCGGTGAAGAGCTGGTCGTCAAAGAAGTGCGATCGGGTAATGCTCGCTTGGTCATCGTTTCTGAGGATGCTTCAAAAAACACACAGAAAAAAGTAAATGACAAATGTAATTTTTACAACGTTGAGAAGCATGTGTTCGGGAGCCGGGAAGCTCTCGGCCATGCAATCGGAAAAGAGTCGCGGGTCGTACTCGCGTTAACGGATGCCGGCTTTGCCGGAAAATTATCCGGGCTCCTCAACGAATATAACCGGGGGTGGGCTAATGACGAAGATACGTGTACACGAATACGCGAAGCAAGTGAATCGGACGAGTAAAGAAGTCATCGAGGAGCTTGGGAAAATAAATGTGAATGTAACGAACCATATGTCGATGCTTGATAGAGAGGCGACATCAAAATTGGATCAACGTTTCGGTAAAGGCGGTTCTACTCCATCCGACAAGCCTCGAAGTGGAAACAATGACCGGAAACCAGTTTCAAATGCATCACGTCCAACAGGCAATGGCCAGGACAACAAGCAACCGAGCGGCCAGCGTCAAGGACAAGGCACCCAAGGCGGTAACCGTCCTACATCTCAAGGCGGTCAACGTCCAGCACAAATCGCTCAAGGCGGTCAACGTCAAGGACAAGGCGCTCAAGGCGGCAACCGTCCTGCATCTCAAGGCGGCCAACGTCCAGGTCAAGGCACGCAAGGCGGCAACCGTCCTGCATCTCAAGGCGGCCAACGTCCAGGGCAAGGTGCTCAAGGCGGCAACCGCCCTGCATCTCAAGGCGGTCAACGTCCAGGTCAAGGCGCGCAAGGCGGCAACCGTCCTGCATCTCAAGGCGGCCAACGTCCAGGTCAAGGCGCTCAAGGCGGCAACCGCCCTGCATCTCAAGGCGGTCAACGTCCAGGTCAAGGCGCGCAAGGCGGCAACCGTCCTGCATCTCAAGGCGGTCAACGCACTGGCCAAGGGGCGCAAACAGGAAACCGTCCGGCAACTCAGGGCGGCCAACGTCCAGGACAAGGGGCTCCAGGCGGAAATCGACCGGCTGGACGCGGCGGAAGACCACCTGCACGGGGTATTAACCAAGGACGGAGAAGACATCGTCCTGCACCAATGCCGAAAGTGGAAAAACCATTGCCGGAAAAGATCACATTCTATGAATCGCTTACAGTCGGTGAACTTGCGAACAAACTCGGCAGGGAACCATCCGAAATCATCAAAAAGCTATTTATGCTTGGCGTCATGGCGACGATCAACCAAGAGCTGGATAAAGATGCTATCGAGTTGATTTGTGCGGAATATGAAGTGGAAGTGGAAGAAGAAATCCGTATCGATGTGACGGATCTTGAAATTTACTTCGAGGAACCTGAAGAGACTGAAGCGGAATTGACAGAGCGTCCTCCTGTCGTAACAATTATGGGTCACGTTGACCACGGTAAAACGACGCTTCTCGATTCGATCCGTGATACGAAGGTTACACAAGGGGAAGCTGGTGGTATCACACAGCATATCGGCGCATATCAGATCAACGCTGATGGCAAGAAGATCACGTTCCTGGATACACCTGGCCACGCAGCATTTACAACAATGCGGGCGCGTGGAGCAAAAGTAACAGACATCACGATTCTTGTCGTGGCAGCTGATGACGGTGTCATGCCTCAAACAGTTGAAGCGATCAACCACGCGAAAGCTGCTGAAGTGCCGATAATCGTAGCTGTAAACAAAATGGATAAACCAACTGCGAACCCTGACCGAGTCATGCAGGAGCTGACAGAGCATGGCTTATTGGCTGAGGCATGGGGTGGGGATACGATCTTCGTACCGATTTCAGCTTTAAAAGGTGAGGGAATCGATCAGCTATTAGAAATGGTCTTGTTGGTGGCAGAAGTCGCGGAATTGAAAGCAAGCAAGAATATCCGTGCAAAAGGTTCTGTCATTGAAGCACAATTGGATCGTGGAAAAGGATCGGTCGCAACGCTTCTCGTCCAGGATGGAACGCTTCGTGTAGGTGATCCAATTGTCGTTGGAAACACATTCGGGAAAGTACGTGCTATGATTAACGACCTTGGCCGCCGGGTGAAGGAAGCAGGTCCATCTACGCCGGTTGAAATTACTGGTCTTAGCGATGTACCGCAAGCGGGCGATCGTTTTGTCGTCTTCGAAGATGAAAAGACAGCTCGTCAAATCGCTGAATCAAGAGCAGGTGACGCATTGCAGGAGCAACGCGGCGAGAAAACACGTGTAACGCTTGATAACCTATTCGATCAGATGAAACAAGGGGAAATGAAGGAATTGAACCTTATCGTCAAAGCTGACGTACAAGGAACAGTCGAAGCCATGGCAGCTTCCCTTATGAAAATCGAAGTTGAAGGTGTCAATGTCCGGATCATCCATACTGGAGCAGGCGCCATTAACGAATCGGATATCTCCCTAGCGGCAGCATCCAATGCTATCGTCATCGGTTTCAACGTCCGTCCAGATGTCAATGCTAAACGTGCAGCTGAAGCAGAAGGCGTCGATATCCGATTGCACCGCGTCATCTATAAGGTGATCGAGGAAATCGAATCCGCTATGAAAGGCTTGTTAGATCCTGAGTATGAAGAAAAAGTGATCGGCCAAGCAGAAGTACGTGAAACATTCAAAGTTTCGAAAATCGGAACGATTGCGGGAAGCTACGTAACGGAAGGAAAAATCACCCGTGACGCAGGCGTACGTGTCCTACGGGATAATATCGTGATCTTCGAAGGCGAACTCGACACATTGAAAAGATTCAAGGACGATGTGAAAGAAGTTGCTAGAGGCTATGAGTGCGGAATTACCGTGAAAAACTTCAATGATATTAAAGAAGGCGACATCTTTGAAGCCTTCATCATGGAGGAAATCAAGCGGGCATGATCGTCTATGCGGAATGCACATTCTTCATCCCTGACGTCCATTCGTTGAAAGGCAAACGATCCGTCTTGAAAAGAATGACAGATCGTGTAAAAAATGAATTTAACGTTTCCATCGCCGAAATCGATCATCAAGACTTATGGCAAAGAACTACAATTGCTCTCGTTTCGGTCGCGTCCTTAAAAGACGCTGCCGAAGGGGAGACGAGAAGAGCCATCCGTTTTTTGGAATCGAATCCGGAATGGGAAATGACAGAAATGATACTTGACTACTATTGATACGGAATCGGGGTGACCATCCATGTCTATGCGTGCGAATCGTGTTGCTGAACAGATGAAGAAAGAATTAGGCGGAATCATTGGCCAAAAATTGAAAGACCCTCGCATCGGCTTTGTCACTGTGACGGACGTTGAAGTGACGGGGGATCTGCAACAGGCAACTATATTCATTTCAGTACTTGGAAATGAAGCGGAAAAAGAGGCAACTCTTGCCGGCCTGACGAAGGCAAAAGGGTTTATCCGTACGGAGATCGGGCAGCGGATAAGACTCAGGAAGACACCGGAAATCGAATTTGCATTTGATGATTCCGTCGAATACGGAAATCGTATCGAATCACTGCTTCGTCAAGTGAACAGTGAAGAAGAATGAATGAATGAATGATTGGAGGAAGTCGGTGTCCAAATGGACTTTCCGGCTTCCTCCATTTTGCTTACTAAAGGTAAATGAGGAGGATGTATATGGATGGGATTCTACCTTTATGGAAACAAAAAGGGATGACTTCGCATGATTGCGTATTCAAGCTGAGAAAAATCTTAGGTATGAAAAGAGTTGGGCATACTGGGACACTTGATCCAAATGTGGAAGGCGTCCTGCCGATTTGTCTTGGACAAGCTACAAAAGTTGCGGAATACATCACTGACTCAGGTAAGGAGTATATTGCCACCGTCTCAATCGGTACTTCAACTGAAACTGAGGATGCAGATGGCGCGATCGTCTCAGCAGATGATTCCTACAAAAAACTTAGCCGGGAAGCTATTCTTCAAGTACTTGAGCAGCTTACCGGTGAGATTGTTCAAATACCGCCAATGTATTCCGCTGTAAAAGTGAATGGCAAAAGGCTGTACGAATACGCAAGAAAAGGAATTGAAGTTGAAAGACCCGAACGAACAGTACATATATACGAAATCGAATTGCTCGACGAACGGGAGTCGTTCGAAGGGGAAGAGATTCAGTTCGTAATCCGGATTGCATGCGGAAAAGGAACATATATCAGAACATTATCCGTACAAATCGGTGAAAAGCTTGGGTATCCCGCCCATATGGCAAATTTAGTCCGGACAGCTTCCGGAAACTTCCGTAAAGATGATTGTTTGACGCTTGAGGAAGTGGCAGAGCAGAAAGTTCAAAACACTCTTGGACAACAAATCCGACCGCTTGAAGAGGCACTTGGCGAGTTTGAACTTGTCGAAATAGATGATGATTTATATGGTAAGATAATAAACGGACAAGTTTTACCGCAGCATCCTTCACTAGATGATAGGGAGGCCATCGTTTTTACGAAAATGGAAAAGGCGATTGCGATCTATTGCAAGCATCCGACAAAAGAAGGATTGATGAAACCTGATAAGATGTTTCCATTCAATCAGTAGGAGAGAATCTCATGGAAATTTACCATTTGCACTATCCATCTCAAACAACTATCGATGACAAAGGCCCTTTTTCGCTAGCCATCGGTTTTTTCGACGGGTTGCATAAAGGACATCAAACAGTGATAAAAGAAGCAAAAGCTAAAGCGGAGCAATTAGGAATCCGTTCCGCCGTCATGACGTTCGACCCTCATCCATCACACCTGTTTGGCAAGGGTAGAGAAAAAATCGGTTACATTACCAAGTACCCGGAAAAGTCACGTCTCCTGGAAGAAATGGGGATAGATGTCCTTTTCGTTGTTACATTTGACTGGGACCTTGCTTCCCTTTCACCGGAGCGATTCATTGAAATTTTTATTAAAGGCCTAGGGATCAAGCATGTCACCGCCGGCTTCGACTTCACGTTCGGCTCGAAAGGTGCTGGCACGATGGAACAGATGGCTTCGCTTTCCAATGAAGAATACGGAACGACGGTCATCGAAAAAGTTACGGATTCTGAAGATAAGATCTCATCAACCCGGATTCGTAAGCTTCTTTCCGAAGGGGGCGTTGAGAAGACCGCTTCATTGCTTGGAAGACCGTTCAGAACGGTCGGAACTGTCATCGACGGCGAAAAGAGAGGCAGGCTGCTCGGCTTTCCGACGGCAAACGTATCCATTGACGAAGATACCATCCTGCCTGCAAACGGGGTTTACGCAGTCCTATTCACCATTGATGGACAATCATATAAAGGCGTATGCAATGTCGGGGTGAAACCTACCTTCCACGACCCCGCTAAAGTGAAACCAAGCGTAGAAGTCCATGTGCTTGACTTCAATGCAGACTTGTACGGAAAAGAAGCAACAGTCGACTGGATCGCCCGCATCCGCCCAGAACAGAAATTCAATTCAGTTGACGAACTGATTGAACAAATAGGGAAGGACAAGGAAACCGCAAGACTATTGTTGAACAAAATGAACTAATAATCCGTTAACGGTGATTCTTGCTACTTGGAGTGCAAGGCGGCGACTCCTGGGGGATTAGCCAACGCCGTCACGAAGAACGGCGTTTGCGAGCACAAGCGTAGCGTTGCGAGCAATGTTTTCTGCGACATTAAGGGAGCAGGATGAGGCTGCCTTAATTTCTGCAAAAGGCGCAGAAATACGGCAAATCGAACCCTTCGCTGTTCGATTGGAAAGCGTCCGCCTGGAACGGAAAGTAGCAGTTTGAAAATGGACTTCTTAGTTGCATCCATAATCCGCTCATGTTATGATAAATCAGTGCAACAGCACTAACCTTTCCTTGGCAATTCGAATCACCAACGTTTGCTCGGGATTTGGGGATATTTAATTATTAGGAGGTGAAAAGGATGGCTATTACACAAGAACGTAAACATGAATTGATCAACGAATTCAAAACTCATGAAAACGATACTGGATCTGCTAATGTTCAGATCGCTATCCTTACTGAAGAGATCAACAATTTGAACGCTCACTTGGGCACTCATAAGAAAGACCACCACTCACGTCGTGGACTTTTAAAAATGATCGGTCGTCGTCGTAAGTTGCTTAAATACCTACGCGAAACTGAAGTTCAAAGTTACCGTGATCTTATTGCTAAACTCGGCCTTCGCCGTTAATAAGATGTATACGAAAAGCGGGCCTTGCCCGCTTTTTTTTATTGAATGATATTTTTCGCATATGTCCTTCTTTTTTGATACACTACTACGTAATACATACTTCGTATGCTATCCATGTTTGAAATTAGAGAGGGGTACCATAATGACAGAACAAAAAAAGGTTTATTCATTTGAATGGGCTGGGAGACCGTTAACGATTGAAACGGGCCAGCTTGCGAAACAAGCGAACGGCGCTGTGCTTATCAGATACGGAGATACAACAGTCCTATCTACAGCGACCGCTTCGAAGAAACCGAAACCGCTTGATTTCTTCCCGCTGACAGTTAACTATGAGGAAAGACTCTATGCTGTAGGGAAGATCCCTGGCGGATTCATCAAACGTGAAGGACGTCCTTCAGAGAAGGCTGTATTGACAAGTCGTCTCATTGACCGCCCGATCCGCCCATTGTTCGCGGATGGATTCCGAAATGACGTGCAAGTCATTTCACTCGTCATGTCAGTCGATCAGAATTGTTCTTCTGAAATGGCAGCTATGCTCGGATCATCACTCGCATTGTCGATTTCCGACATTCCGTTTGAAGGACCGATTGCAGGCGTACAAGTCGGCCGTATTGATGGACAATTCATCGTGAATCCGACTCCTGAACAATTGGAAGTAAGTGAACTTGACCTTGTAGTGGCTGGGACAAAAGATGCCATCAACATGGTTGAAGCAGGCGCGAAGGAAGTTGCCGAGGATATCATTCTCGAAGCAATCATGTTCGGTCATGAGCAGATCATTCAGCTGGTTGAACTCCAAGAGAAAATCATTGCTGAAGTAGGCAAGGAAAAGATGGAAATCACTTTATTCCAACTTGACGAAGATCTGTTGGCTGAAGTGAAGGCCAAGTGTGAGAACGATCTGATCAATGCGATCCAGACAGAAGAGAAGCACGCTCGTGAAGATGCGATTAATGCTGTGAAAAATGAAGTGATGGACCACTATACAAATGTAGAGTCGGACGAAGAGACGATGAAGCAAGTGAAGAATATATTGGATCATCTTGTGAAAGAAGAAGTCCGCCGACTCATCACTGACGAAAAAGTCCGTCCTGATGGCCGTGGTTTGGATGAAATTCGTCCACTGTCCACTGAAGTAGGCATTTTGCCACGTACACACGGTTCTGGTCTGTTCACACGTGGACAAACTCAGGCGCTAAGCGTTTGTACATTAGGGGCTCTTGGTGAAGTTCAAATTATCGACGGTCTCGGACTTGAAGAGTCGAAGCGATTCATGCATCACTACAACTTCCCGAATTTCAGCGTAGGGGAAACTGGCCCGATTCGTGGACCAGGCCGTCGTGAAATCGGTCACGGCGCTTTAGGTGAACGAGCACTCGAGGCAATCATTCCCGACGAGAAGGAGTTCCCATACACGATCCGTCTTGTAGCGGAAGTATTGGAGTCAAATGGTTCATCCTCCCAAGCATCAATCTGCGCTTCTACAATGGCGATGATGGATGCGGGCATCCCGATCAAAGCTCCAGTCGCGGGAATCGCAATGGGACTTGTGAAAAAAGGGGACAACTATTCCGTCCTTTCCGATATCCAAGGAATGGAAGACCATCTCGGCGATATGGACTTCAAAGTGGCTGGAACTGAAAAAGGAATTACAGCTTTGCAAATGGATATTAAAATCGAAGGACTATCCCGTCAAATTTTAGAAGAGTCATTAGCTCAAGCGAAAATCGGACGGATGCACATCCTTGAACATATGATATCGACAATATCTACGCCGCGTGAAGAACTATCACAATATGCTCCGAAGATCATCATGATTCGTATCAATCCTGACAAGATCCGTGATGTCATCGGACCTGGCGGGAAAGTGATCAATAAAATCATTGAGGAAACGAATGTTAAAATCGACACTGAACAAGATGGGACGATTTACATCTCTTCTCCTGATTCGAACATGAATGAGAAAGCGAAGGTGATGATTGAAAACATCGTCCGTGAAGCAAAAGTCGGAGAATACCATTTAGGAAAAGTGAAACGGATTGAGAAATTCGGTGCATTCCTAGAGATCTTCCCTGGTAAAGATGGACTTCTCCATATTTCTGAAATTCAGGAAGAGCGTACGAAGGCCGTGGAGGATGTATTGAAGATGGGCGATGAACTACTTGTAAAAGTCATCGAGATCGACAATCAAGGACGTGTGAACCTTTCCCGCAAAGTCGTTTTGAAAGAAGAGAAAGAAGCGGCTGAAAAAGGGAAGAGCGAATAACTGATTAGCATACTATAATGGAAAGCCCCTCTTTACGATGGCGTGAAGATGGAGGCTTTTTATTCTTTTAAACGGGGGTAAAAAATTGATACAAAAAGAAATCAGTCATAACGGCATTAGAATCATCCATGAAAAGATGCCTTATGTTCGCTCATTGGCAATCGGCCTATTTATAAAGGCCGGTTCCATCAATGAGACGGAAAAGGAATGGGGGCTCTCCCACTTCATCGAACATATGCTTTTCAAAGGAACGAAAACGCGCACCGCAAAAATGATAGCGGAACAATTCGACGGGATGGGCGGGGATATAAACGCTTACACGTCCAAAGAGATGACTTGCTATTATACAACGGTGCTTGATCATCATGCGGAAGAAGCCCTGACAATTTTGGCGGATATGTTTTTTAATTCGCAGTTCGACGAAGTAGACATGCAAAGGGAGAAATCCGTCATCTTGGATGAAATTGCATCAGTGGAAGATACACCCGATGATGATGTCGATGAACGTCTTTGGTCGGTCATGTATCCGAAGCATCCGATAGGAAGATCTATCGGCGGCGTAAAGGAAACGATTAAACGTTTTGATAAGGAAATGATCGAACATTATATTTCAAAGCATTACACAGCTGGTAATATCGTCATTTCAGTTGCGGGAAATTACGATGATAAATTAATCGGCTTCATCGAAAACCTGTTTAATTCATATGTAGACCGTGAGAACATGACAGAAACGAATGAAGAATCCCATCCTGTTTTCCATAGCGGAAACACAACAAAATTTAAAGAAATTGAACAGGCGCATATTTGCATCGGTTACCCGGGCTTGGCCCTTTCTGATGACAGGCTCCATGATCTGATTCTGCTGGATAGCATTGTCGGTGGCACGATGTCGTCCCGGATGTTCCAAAAGATTCGGGAGGAGAAAGGGCTTGCTTATTCCGTGTTCTCCTATTATTCATCCTACTTGGCGACGGGCTCATTCGTCATTTACGGGGGTACCGGACCCGAACATTTGGAGGAAATGGTGTCGACGATGGATCAGCTCATTGGTGAAATCGTATCGGATGGGGTTACGGAGAAGGAACTGCATAATGCGAAGGAGCAATTGAAAGGCAGCTTCCTGCTTGGCCTTGAAAGTTCGGAATCGAGAATGCACCGGAATGGAAAGAACGAACTGATTCTAGTAGAGCATAAGTCGATTGAGGAAGTTGTCGAACAGATCGATAATGTGCAGCTGGACAATGTCAATAAGATTGCATGTGAAACGTTTGCCCGTGACCGTACAATTTCAATCATCGCGCCCAAAAAACGGTGATAGAATCTGACTGTAGAAATGTGCAGCTTTGCCTCCCTTGAATCATATGATAAGTCAGGACAATTAGAAGGGGGCAAGGAAATGCTGCTATCTGAAATGGCGCAAAAAGAGCTAATTCAAGTAGAGGAAGGAATTCGCTATGGATTTCTTGCAGATACGGATTTAATCTTCAATCGAAAAACGGGAGAGATCATCGGCTTCGAAGTGAAAAAGAAATATGGACGATTCCCATTCCGCAACAAAGAGCAGGAGACTTCGGAATTCATCCCTTGGAGTGAAATCGTATTGATAGGAGAACATCGCATCCTATTTGGAAAAACATATAGTCTGGGGGAATTTGACATTGACGATAATTGACGGAAGGTGGTTGTTCATTGGAACAGACCTCAGATTATCTGAATGCAGCCGAATAATGGGGGAGAACGGCTTTAATGTGTTCCATTATGACGGAAACGGTTATTCGGCACAGTTAGCTGGCATCCTTGATGAATTCTCGCCCGATCATATCGTTTTTCCAATTCTGCAAATGGAAGGTGCCATTCCGGTTGATAAAATTAATAAATCGGCAATCCTTTATCCGGGAGTAGCTGCTAGTGATTGGCTCGCTCCTTTTTCGGAAGCGGGCTTCACCATCCGGCCGTATTTGAAGGAAGTGGAATTCGTCTGGGAAAATGCAGTTTTGACAGCCGAGGGATTTCTGCTTGAATACTATTCTTCAGCAAAACGACGTATTTCAGGTGAACACTTCTATATCGCCGGGTTCGGCAAAGTCGGAAAAATGACTGCAGCAGTCCTTGCATCGCTTGGAGCCTCTATAACCATAGTAGCGCGTTCCCCGGAGCAGCTTGGCGAAGCGGCTGCAATCGGCTACAAAACATTGCACTTGCCGACCGGATTGGTGGATGTAGAAGGTATACTCGTAAATACGATACCTGCGAAGTGGCTGGAAGTCGAAACAGACTCCACATTGCGCATTTTTGATTTGGCATCTGCGCCCGGTTGCCTAAAGGGCAATTCCCCTGATGAATACTATACAATACACCTCGGATTGCCGGGAAAACACTTTCCAGCGGACGCAGCTAAGGCTTTGTCCGAAGCATTACTGAGGATGAATAGTAGATGAAAGGGGAAAAAAATGCTACAGGGGAAAAGAATCGGTCTTGGAATTACGGCCTCCCATTGTACGTATGACCAAATATTACCCGTCATTAGCAATTTGCAAGAAAACGGGGCGACCGTCGTTCCTGTCATTACGCATTCCGTGCTCACTGCTGCGACGCGGTTCGGTACAGGCGATGAATGGATCGCAAGAATTGAAGAAGCAACAGGCGAAAAAGTCATCTCCACAATAGTAGGAGCTGAGCCGTTCGGTCCAAGTTCCCCAGTCGATTGCATGATCATTGCGCCGATGACTGGAAATTCAATCAGCAAATTCGCTAATGCTGCTACGGATTCACCTGTATTGATGGCAGCAAAAGCCACTTTACGGAATGGCAGTCCGGTGCTGCTCGGCATTTCAACAAATGACGCATTAGGATTGAATGGGCCAAACATCATGAAGTTATTAAACATGAAGAATGTATATTTCATTCCATTCGGTCAAGATGATCCTTTTAAAAAGCCGAACTCATTAATCTCCGATTTTACATTGATGGTACCAGCCGCGGCGGCAGCCCTCGAACGCCGACAACTACAACCACTTTTAATTATTCATAAATAAAACTAAAGATACAAAGCAGAAAACTTCCTAATATGATATACTTTCTCCAATAAACACTTATAGGACGCAGGATATGGTTTTGTTGATGATTAAAACTGGAATTCAACCAGTTGCATCAATAAACAAGGAGCTGTATATATATCCGCCGGTCCGTAAAATGAAAGGGAGATTGAGATGAATAGAGAAAATTTGAATGTAGCAATCGTTGGAGCAACTGGAGCGGTTGGAACTAAAATCCTTGAAAAGCTTTTAGAACGGAATTTCCCTGCTAAGTCGATTAAATTGCTAGCTTCGAAGCGTTCGGCAGGAATGGAAATTACTGCCGGAGCTCAAACATATATTGTCGAAGAAACGGTTCCCGAATCTTTTGAGGGCGTCGACATCGCATTTTTCAGTGCAGGAGGTTCCATCTCTCAAAAGTTTGCGCACGAAGCGGTAAAACGCGGTGCGGTTGTCATTGATAATACTAGTGCATTCAGGATGGATGAAAACATTCCGCTCGTCGTTCCTGAAGTGAATCCACATACATTGAAGAGTCATTCAGGAATCATCGCGAACCCGAACTGTTCCACGATTCAAATGGTTGCAGCGCTTCAGCCGGTCAAAGAGAAATTTGGCCTCAACCGAATCATCGTATCGACGTATCAAGCGGTTTCAGGAGCGGGTGCTGAAGCGATTGATGAACTAGACCAGCAGAGTACGCAATTTGCGGACCGTGCAAACATTAAAGCAGAATTGCTTCCAAGCGCTTCTGCAGAACGCCATTATCCGATCGCGTTCAACGTCATTCCACAAATCGATGTTTTCGATGAATCGGGGTACACTTTAGAGGAACTGAAAATGATGAACGAAACGAAAAAGATATTCGGCGATCAGCAGATGGCTGTCACTGCCACATGCGTCCGGTTGCCTGTCGTCACAGGGCATTCGGAATCCGTGTATATCGAAACGGATGATGAAAATGCAACCGTTGCCGATATCCGTTCCGCAATGGAAAATGCACCGGGTGTTATCGTCCAGGATGACCCCTCTTCACAATTGTATCCGATGCCGTTATTCGCTGAAGGGAAAGATGAGATTTTCGTCGGCCGCATCCGCAAAGATCCGAAACATCCTGCCGGTTTCCATATGTGGATCGTTTCAGATAACTTGTTGAAAGGCGCGGCGCTGAATTCGGTTCAAATCGCTGAGGAATTGATTAAAAGCTGATTGAAACGGTTGGTCCACGCCATCAGCAGGCATGGGAGACCCAAGCAATTGCTTCACCATAAAGCCATGAAAAGGAATGGTCAGATTGGAACTTGGACAAATAGGCACAGCGATGGTCACTCCTTTTTCTAAGTCTGGAGCAATCGATTTTGACTTGACGGAACAGCTGATCGAGCATTTGATCGCAACGGGGACGGATTCCTTAATCGTCTGTGGTACAACGGGGGAATCACCCACGTTAAATCATCAAGAGAAATCGGAACTATTCAAATATGCAATTGAAATCGTCAGGAAAAGGATTCCCGTCATTGCAGGAACTGGAACCTTCAATACCGCGGAAACAATCAAATTGACAAAACAGGCAGATGAGCTTGGTGCAGACGGAATCATGCTAGTGACTCCCTATTACAATAAGCCGGACCAAAAAGGGATAATCACGCATTTTACCCATATTGCAAAAGAGACGGACCTGCCTATTCTTCTCTATAACATCCCCGGCAGAGCCGCGGTCAATATGGAGGCAGAAACCGTCATTGAATTATCGAAAATCAAGAATATCCGGGCTGTCAAGGAAGCGAGTGGCAGCCTCGATCAAATGTCAGATATCATATCTGGAACGGACAAAACGTTCAAAGTGTACAGCGGAGACGATGCATTGACATTGCCGTTATTATCCATAGGCGGGGACGGAGTCATTTCAGTCGCTTCCCATCTCGTGGGTGTCGAAATGCAGCAAATGATCAATGCCTTCAAAGCTGGTAATACGGCAAAGGCTGCAACGATGCACAGAACATTGCTGCCATTATTCCATGCCGTATTTTCCGCACCGAATCCCGTCCCTGTCAAATATGCCCTTAACAAGTTGGGGATTGAAACGGGTGGCGTCAGAATGCCGTTGACAGCTTTCGGAAAAGACTCCACCGCCTTCGACGAAGTATGGAATAAGTTCATAAATAACGAGCATGTTTTTCGCTAAATCAAAGCCGGTAGCATTCACCGGCTTTTTTTGTTTGTGTAGTAGGGTCATTCTCACGTATAATGAAACTTAGTCGTTGTGGACGGGTTACCATCAAACAAGAAACAACAGTTATCAATTGAAAATGGACAGTTGGAGTTACACAAGAAGTATAGGCGACGATAGCAAAATCGCCAGAATAACATACATAGACGGTTCATGATCCAACACCAGTCTTTTTCAAACAATGTATAGGAGGAAACAATGTGGCAAAAACCAAAAATGAAGTAATAAAAGTAATTCCGTTAGGAGGGGTCGGGGAAATCGGAAAAGCGATGTATGTCATCGAAATCGACGACGAACTATTCATTGTCGATGCGGGACTCATGTTCCCTGAAGGGGAAATGCTTGGAATTGACATCGTCATTCCGGACCTGACTTATATCGAGGAAAATAAAGATCGGGTTAAAGGGATCTTCTTGACGCATGGACACGAAGATGCAATCGGATCTATCGCCTATCTTCTACAAAAAGTGCAGGCTCCAGTATATGGTTCCAAACTGACACTCGCACTCGCCAAAGAGCATTTGAAAGAGATGCCGGCACCAGCAGGCGTTAAATTTTTTGAAGTGACGAATAAAAGCAGGATGAATTTCAAAAAGACCTATGTGACGTTCTTCCATACGACACATAGCATTCCAGATTCCCTTGGCATCGTCTTCCATACGAGTGAGGGCGCAATTGTCCATACGGGCGAGTTCAAATTCGATCAATCAGCAAAAGGGAAATATCGTCCCGATTTCGCAAAAATGGCAGCTCTTGGCGAAGAAGGAGTCTTCATTTTGATGTCCGATTCGAATGAAGCTGAACGTCCGGGCTATACAACATCCGAAACCGTCATTGAGGATCGGTTGTCAACTACATTCCATGGCGCGGAAGGGCGTATTCTCGTTGCGCTGTATGCATCCAATTTCATTCGAATTCAACAGGTTTTCGATAAAGCACTCGAAACAGGCAAGAAAGTCGCTGTCGTAGGCAAGAGCTTGGAAAGCTATTTCGAAGTCGGTATGCGTTTAGGGTATTTGCAAATTGACGAAGAAACGGTCATTTCCGTAAAAGATATCGGGAAGTATTCCGATGATCAAATCGTCATCATCGTAACGGGCAATCAAGGTGAACCACTCGAGGCGCTCGAAAAAATCGTCCGCAAACATCATAAGGATATTAAAATTAAAGAGACTGACACAGTCCTGATTACCTTCACACCATCTCCGAGCATGGAAGTATCCATGTATCAGATGGCGAATGAGCTGGCGAAAGCCGGGGCAAACGTCCTCACTGCTTCGAAGAATGTCCATGTGTCCGGACACGGCAGCCAGGAAGATTTGAAAATGATGTTAAATCTTATGCAACCGAAGTATTTCATTCCAATACAAGGTGAGTATAAAATGCTGATTGCACATTCAAAGCTCGCACAGCAGGTTGGATTGCAAAAGTCCCAGATCTTCATTGCGGATAAAGGGGACATCGTCGAATATAAAAACGACAAGATGAGAATGAGCGGCCGTGTACAAGCAGGGAATATCCTCATTGACGGAATTGGAGTGGGAGATGTCGGCAATATCGTCTTGCGGGACAGGAAGCTGTTGTCACAAGATGGCATTTTCACTGTCGTCATTACGTTAAGCCGGAGACAGAAAAGAATTGCTGCAGGTCCCGAAATCGTCTCCCGCGGCTTCGTCTATGTAAGAGAGTCCGAGGAACTGCTCGAAGAGTCGAGGAACCTCGTGAGGAAAATCGTGGAAAAGTATGTGAATAAAGATACGTTCGAATGGACAAACATAAAGCAAGAGATCCGTGATACATTAAGCTCCTATTTATTCCAACAGACGAAAAGAAGACCGATGATCATTCCAATCATCATGGAGTATTAATTCAAAAGCGGAGGCGACCGTTTAGTCCCGACAAGCACTGGAAATCCTGAAACATAAGGCGTACTTTGCCTTATGCTTCAGAATTGAAGCGACTCGAGGGACTGGTCGCCGGAGTCTAGACGGAGACTCCACGGCACGGACAATGACAGAACTTGAGAAAAGGATTTCCATGCCGACCGGACGGCGGGAAATCCTTTTTTCAAAAGGAGGAATGACATGTCTAAAAAAACGAAGAAAAAAAGAAAGGCGGCCGCATTAAAAAAGAAAAATGAAGGCCTCCACCCATTACTCTACGAAGTAGCCGGTTTGACGATGATCGGCTTTGCAATTATGATCATTTTTGAATTTGGCATCGTCGGGAGAGGTCTATCCTCTTTTACAAGACTGCTATTCGGGAATTGGCATGGAGCTATTCCCCTTCTGTTGATCGTACAGGCGTTGTTGTTCATGGTGAAACGGAAGACGGTCGGATGGAAAAACCGGATTGTCGGAGGAAGCTTATTCATACTGGCAAGTTTGCTATTATTCAGCCACATCTATTTGTTCAAGGGATTATATGAGAGCAAAGTGCTTATGTCGAATTCGGCTTTTAAAGAGACGTGGAAAGTACTTGTTACGAACGAAGGGATCGTGTCAAGAAGCGGAACCCTCGGTGGAGGATTGGCGGGAGCGATGCTTTTTGCGCTCTTCCATTCGTTATTCGATTCGGCTGGAGCGACAGTAGCAGGAGTACTCCTGTTATTGATAGGTATTGTTCTACTCACTGGAAAGGCACTCGTTCCATATATTGCGGAACTTTATCCGAAGTTACTCGCTTCATTAAAATCCAAAACAGAACGGAAAGAAATAAAAACACCTAAAAAAGGAAATCAAACTGCACTCTCAAGGACGGCGAAGCGTTCTAAAAGGCCGTCTGCCGTTGTGGATGAGCAGCTGGATACTGGAACCGTTGCCACTATTGAGGAACAGGAAGAAATCCAGTCGAAACCGATCATTTCCGCCTTCAATGAACGGATAGAGCCGGCATTGACCAATGATGAGCATGCAGCGGTTATCGAAAAGGAAGCAGAGGCACTGCCAGCTACTGAACCGGATAGCGGTGACGATCCGGCTATTTCGATCATATCCGGCGAGGAGGAAAATGTTTCTTACATTCTGCCCCCGCCGTCATTACTTAAACAAACGCCTGCTAATGATCAATCTGCAGAATACGACTCCATTCACGCAAATGCGCAAAAACTAGAACGGACATTTTTAAGCTTTGGCGTGAAAGCGAAAGTAACCCAGGTCCATTTAGGGCCAGCTGTGACGAAATATGAAGTGCTTCCTGACACAGGCGTTAAGGTGAGCAGGATCGTCAGCCTGGCAGATGATATCGCGCTTGCTCTCGCGGCTAGCGATATAAGAATAGAAGCACCGATTCCTGGAAAATCGGCGGTGGGAATAGAAGTGCCAAATAAATCGGTTGCAATTGTCAGTTTACGGGAA
Source organism: Sporosarcina luteola (assembly GCF_023715245.1). Lineage (GTDB taxonomy): Bacteria > Bacillota > Bacilli > Bacillales_A > Planococcaceae > Sporosarcina > Sporosarcina luteola_C. The sequence goes on along the minus strand of NZ_JAMBNV010000001.1, from coordinate 1,836,100 downwards.
GTGATCGATTCGAAGGAAAATAATCGACCTGATTCGAAGCTGAGCATCGTCCTCGGCAGAGATGTGACAGGCCAGGCAATGATGGCCGAATTGAACAAAATGCCGCACGTCCTCGTTGCAGGGTCGACAGGAAGCGGGAAAAGCGTGTGCATCAATGGAATCATCATTAGTATCTTAATGCGCGCCAAGCCGCATGAAGTGAAGATGATGATGATCGACCCGAAAATGGTTGAATTGAATGTCTACAACGGAGTTCCGCATTTGTTGGCGCCTGTCGTGACCGATCCTCGGAAAGCCTCCCAGGCATTGAAGAAGGTCGTTTCTGAAATGGAAAGAAGGTACGAGCTATTTTCCCATACAGGCACTCGGAATATTGAAGGATATAATGAACATATCGAACAGTGGAATGAGGAAAATGAAGAAAAGCATCCACGTATGCCATATATTGTGGTCATTGTCGATGAGCTAGCCGACTTGATGATGGTCGCTTCAAGCGATGTGGAAGATTCCATTACGCGCCTCGCCCAAATGGCACGTGCTGCCGGAATACATTTGATCATCGCTACACAACGCCCAAGCGTCGATGTCATAACAGGTATCATTAAAGCGAATATCCCTTCACGAATCGCTTTTGCTGTATCTTCTGCCGTCGATTCAAGGACGATTTTGGACGGGGGTGGAGCAGAAAAACTGTTAGGACGCGGGGATATGCTGTTTCTGCCTGCAGGCGCATCCAAGCCTGTCAGAGTCCAGGGAGCTTTCGTATCAGATCAGGAAGTTGAGGCTGTCGTTGATTTTGTTATTGAGCAGCAAAAGGCGCAATACCAAGAGGAAATGATACCGACAGAGGTGGAAGAGGTCCAGCCATATGAGGAGACGGATGAACTCTATGATGATGCCGTCCAACTCGTCACGGAAATGCAGACTGCATCCGTTTCAATGCTGCAGCGCCGTTTCCGGATCGGCTATTCTAGGGCGGCAAGAATAGTTGACCAAATGGAGATGAGGGGCATCGTAGGTCCTCCGGAGGGCAGCAAGCCGAGACAAGTCCTGACATCTACCGTCGACTCGGACTATCATGCATGAAAAACATGACAAAAGATGGACAATTCAAAAGGAATTCATACAGTTTCAAGTTTTTTTGAAAAACAGATGTTTATTTTGGAGTAGTAAAATGATATAGTATGGATGATTGAGAAATGAGGTAACACATCTGAGGTCTTACCTCATCGGGAGGGGGGATATTAATGGTGGTGAAAACGGATCATAGGCATTTGTATGTTCAAGTGATCGAGCGGCTGAAAGAAGATATCGATTCCGGGGTCTTCAAGGAGAACGAGAGGTTTCCCTCCGAATTTGAACTTGCCAGAACGCTTGGCGTAAGCAGGGCGACGCTTCGGGAAGCGCTCCGTGTCCTTGAAGAAGAGAAAGTCATCGTCAGAAAACACGGTGTCGGTACTTTTGTGAATCCGCGGCCATTATTTTCATCCGGAATTGAGCAGCTGTCAAGCGTCTCTTCCATGATATGTGATGCAGGAATGGTTCCTGGCACGATTTTTATGGAGGTGCAAGAGGATCTCCCAAATGATGAAATGATTGGAAAGTTCGAATGCGATGAAAATGATAGTCTAGTTACAATTAAAAGAGTTAGGACTGCAGACGGCGAGCCAGTCGTTTATTGCATTGATCATGTACTAGCGAAAAATCTAGACGGAGGTTCGGATGTCGTACTGAACGAATCGATTTTTGATTTGATTGAGAAATCCGGCCAGATCAGGATTGCACAGGCTGTGGCGAACATCGAACCTGTCGGCTATGATGATGAAGCATCGTCCATACTTAGATGTGGAGTGGACATCCCCCTCCTTGTATTGCTTCAACATCATTATAGTGAGGAAGGCGAAATGGTCCTTTACTCCAAAAACTATTTCAGAGCTGATAAGTTCAGCTTCCATGTCGTACGAAAAAGGGTATAAGGCACATTTTTGAAGCAGTCGGGAAGCAAGCTGAAAATGACGGGCAACAAGTGCAAATGCAACGACCGCCTGTCATTTTGACTGCCGACGGAGTGCTTTTCAAGTGTGCATTTAAGACGTTCACACGTCATATTTTAATACCAAAATAAAAAACAGGGAGGTCCAATCGGTGAGCAAACGTAAATACGGTCTTGCATTATCATTGGTACTAGCAGCCGGCACATTACTTGGTGCATGCGGCACAGAAAAAGAAAAAACAACTTCTAAGGGTGGAAACGAATCAGAGTTTTCACTAGCAATGGTCACGGATGTCGGCGGGATTGACGACAAATCGTTCAACCAATCCGCTTGGAAAGGTATCAAAGATTTCGGTGAGGCTAATGGTTTGAGTGAAGGAGACGGCGGATACGCATACCTTCAATCAAAAGGTGAAGCAGATTACACGTCCAACTTGAATGCGCTTACCCGCCGTGACTTCGATCTTGTTTTCGGTGTCGGATTCATGATGGAAGAAGCTATCAATACAATTGCTGGACAACAAGCTGATACAAACTTTGGAATCATCGATGGTGTTGTTGATCAGCCGAACGTGGCAAGCATTCTGTTCAAAGAACAAGAAGGTGCATTCCTTGCTGGTGTTGCTGCTGCATTGATGACAAAATCGGATAAAATCGGTTTCGTCGGCGGTATGGAAATTCCTGTTATTGAGCGCTTTGAAGCTGGATTTGTTGCGGGCGTTGCAGCAGTAAAACCGGATATCAAAGTAGATGTGAAATATACTGGAGCATTTGACAAAGCTGAGCTTGGGAAAGCGGAAGCTGGCCGTATGTATTCATCTGGCGTAGATATTATCTTCCACGCAGCTGGTGGTACAGGAAACGGTGTCTTCACGGAAGCGAAAGAGCGTAAAGCTGCTGACAAAGATGCTTACGTATGGGTAATCGGTGTTGACTCCGATCAATATGACGAAGGTCAAGTCGGCGATGACAATATTACGTTAACTTCAATGCTTAAACGCGTTGATGTAGCGGTTCAAGACATTGCGAAGCTTGCCCAGGAAGGCAAATTCCCAGGCGGTGAAACGAAAGTATACGGTCTTGAAGATGACGGTGTTACATTGGCGGATTCCCGAGGTGCGATTCCTCAAGATGTAATGGATAAAGTGGAAGATTTCAAGAAGAAAATTGCTTCTGGTGAAATTGAAGTACCTGAGTTCGTTGAATAATTAAAAATGCGACAAAGGCCGGATCATTCCGGCCTTTGTTGTGACAAAAGCACGGAGGAAAATGACAGACTAAAAGGTTTTTACACAAAAGAACCTTTTATTGTGTTCATTTTAATAGCCAAATATAAAGAGAAACTATTATACGAGGAAGTGAAACCATTGGAATATGTCATTGAGATGTTGAACATTACAAAGCAATTCGGTAATTTCCGGGCGAATGACAACATCACCCTGCAATTGGGGAAAGGGGAGATCCATGCGCTTCTAGGTGAAAATGGAGCAGGGAAAACCACTTTGATGAATGTGTTGTTCGGGCTGTATCAACCCGAAGAGGGAGAAATACGCGTCAATGGGGAAAAGGTCAATATTACAAGTCCGAATGTTGCAAACGACCTTGGAATTGGAATGGTTCATCAACATTTCATGCTCGTCGAGAATTTGACGGTTACTGAAAATATCATTTTAGGCAATGAACCGAAAAAGATGGGTATCGTCGATAGTAAAGGCGCAGCAAAGAAAGTTGCGGAGATTTCCAAAACGTACGGATTGAATGTCGATCCCTACGCAAAAATTGAAGATATTTCGGTCGGAATGCAACAACGAGTGGAAATTCTGAAAACATTATATCGTGGTGCAAATATACTAATCTTTGATGAACCGACGGCTTCTTTAACTCCTCAGGAAATACAGGAATTAATTGGAATTATGAAGAAACTAATTACTGAAGGTAAGTCAATTATCCTGATCACCCATAAACTTCAAGAGATCATGGATGTATCCGACCGGGTTACTGTAATCCGTAAAGGGCAGGGGATAGGTACGGTTGTCACATCTGAAACGAATCCTGAAGAACTTGCAACGTTAATGGTAGGAAGGCAAGTTACATTCAAGACGGAAAAAGGTCCTGCAAATCCGCAGGAAGATGTATTGAACATTGAAAATCTTGTTGTCTTGGATTATAGAGGGATCGAAAAAGTTAAAGGGTTGAATCTATCAGTCCGAAAAGGCGAGATTGTCGGCCTGGCCGGAATCGATGGAAATGGACAGTCTGAATTAATTGAAGCGATTGCCGGCCTGCGGAAAGTGAAGAGTGGAAAGATCACCATCAATTCCAAAGATATTACCTCTTTGAAAACGAGAAAAATAACGGAATCGGGTTTAGGCCATATCCCGCAAGATCGTCATAAACATGGGCTTGTACTTGACTTTTCTGTCGGCTACAATGCTGCATTACAGGAATATTACCACCCACCCTATTCAAAAAATGGCCTCATGCATTATGACGTAGTGTCAGAAAAGGCAAAGAAAATCATTGAGGAGTATGACGTAAGAACACAAGGTGAACACGAGCTTGCCCGGGCGTTGTCGGGAGGGAATCAGCAGAAGCTGATTATCGGACGTGAAGTTTCACGTGACCCTGACTTGCTTATTGCGGCATTGCCGACAAGAGGTTTAGATGTCGGGGCAATTGAATTTATCCATAAAAGGTTAATTGAACAGCGTGATAAAGGGAAGGCGGTTTTCCTCATTTCCTTTGAGCTTGATGAAGTCATGAACGTATCTGACCGGATTGCAGTCATCCATGATGGCCAAATCGTCGATACGGTCATCCCTTCGGAAACGACCGAAAAGGAGCTAGGTCTATTAATGGCTGGGCATTCAAAGGAAGCGAAAGTAGGTGCGGATCGAGATGTCTAATAGAGTGATCAAAATTTTAGTACCGGCCATTTCGATCATCCTAGGTTTACTCGTAGGAGCAGTCGTCATGCTATTCAGCGGCTACGACCCTGTGGCCGGATATATAGCATTATGGAATGGTATTTTCGGAGATAGCTATGCTATCGGTGAAACAATCCGGCAGATCAGTCCGTATATCCTTGCGGGGCTGGCAGTCGCATTCGCTTTCCGAACAGGGCTTTTTAACATTGGTGTCGAAGGGCAGCTTATGGTCGGATGGTTTGCCTCCGCATATGTCGGTGCTGCGTTTGAATTGCCGATGTACATTCATTTGCCTTTCGCCCTATTGGCTGCTGCCTTGGCGGGCGCGCTATGGGGCTTGGTGCCCGGCATATTGAAAGCGACATTACGTGTCCATGAAGTAATTGTCACAATCATGATGAACTATGTTGCACTTCATGTCGTGAACGCATTAATCAAAACAGTATCCGGCGGAAGCTACAAGACGGATAAAATACAACCGACGGCTTCTTTGCGCTCGGAATTCCTTTCTAACTTGACCGATTACTCTACTCTCCATTTTGGAATTTTCGTGGCACTTGCCATGGTAATCGTCATGTGGTTTATTCTTGAGAAGACAAAAACCGGTTTCGAATTGAAGTCGGTAGGATTTAACCAGAACGCATCCCATTATTCCGGGATGAACGTAAATAAAAACATCATTTTGTCCATGGTCATCTCAGGTGCTTTTGCAGGACTTGGAGGCGCCATGGAAGGCCTAGGCACTTTTGGAAGCATGACGAACCAAGGCGGGTTCACTGGAATCGGGTTTGACGGGATCGCCGTAGCTTTACTCGGTGCCAACTCCCCACTCGGCGTCATCTTCGGTGCATCATTGTTCGGTTCATTGAAATACGGAGCGAATAATATGCCGAATGCGGCTAGCATTCCACTAGAAATCGTTTCAATCGTCATTGCACTTATCATCTTCTTCGTTGCGTGCGGATATATTATCCGGGTAGCGCTCGAACGATTGAATAAGAAAAAGGAGGCGAAATGACATGAGCTTTTTGGAAGTGCTATATTTTATCGTGCCGACTTCGATCGCTTATGCCGCCCCTCTCATTCTCACTGCCATCGGAGGCGTGTTCTCTGAACGATCCGGTGTGGTCAATATTGGACTTGAAGGCCTTATGGTCATGGGCGCGTTCATAGGGATTGTCTTTAATTTGGCTTATGCAGACGTCTTCGGTTCATGGACGCCATGGATTGCTTTGTTGGTTGCTATGCTAGTTTCAGCCATCTTTTCAATTTTGCACGCCATTGCATCTGTCTCATTCCGAGCGGACCAAGTCGTTTCCGGTGTGGCCATTAATATGCTCGGTATAGCGATCGCCTTGTTTTCTGTGAAAATGATGTTCGGAAAAGGGCAGACAGATTTCATCCAGAAAAAAATTCCGCGTATCAATATACCGATACTGCAGGATATCCCTGTCATCGGACCGATGTTTTTTAAATCGGTATACGGCACTTCGGTATTGGCGATAGTCGTTGCTGTAATTGCCTGGTTCGTTATCTATAAGACTCCATTCGGACTCCGTCTTCGTTCAGTAGGAGAGCATCCGATGGCAGCAGACACGATGGGCATCAATGTTACGAAAATCCGTTATACAGCTGTTATTTTATCAGGTGGGTTAGCTGGTATAGGTGGTGCAATCTACTCTCAAACAATGACTGGAGACTTCGGTCATGCGACGATCAACGGCCAAGGATTTATGGCATTGGCAGCGATGATTTTCGGTAAGTGGCATCCGATCGGTGCGATGGGCGCAGCATTATTCTTTGGGTTTGCCCAAGCGCTTGCAATCAGTGCGGGTTCGATTGATCTTATTAAGAATATCCCGACGGTCTACTTCCATATCTTGCCGTATGTTCTGACGATTCTTGCCCTTGCAGGGTTTATCGGAAAAGCAAATGCTCCAAAAGCGAATGGTATTCCTTACATCAAAGGCAGCCGATAAACGACTAACTACCGCTTGGTTCCGAATTTATTGGATACCAGGCGGTTTTCCGTTTTGGAAAAATGCGTTTATTTTGCTATACAGATATGATGAAATGTATATTGTAGAAGGGTATTCGTATAATAAAGAAAAAACGAGGTGTTCATATGTTTACAAAAGTCGAGCTTCAAAAGGGAGTCAATTTATATATCCGCAGGACGGAGCAATTTAAAACGATAACGATGTCCATCAAATGGCTCTCAGAACTTAATGAGAAGCAGGCAGCATTCCGTGCGGTCCTATCAAATGTACTCCAAGATTCGAACGCTGATTATCCAAAACAGAGCGATTTACGGAAAGCATTGGATGAATTATATGGTACCGTATTCTACATGGATGCAGGTAAGCGCGGCAGATCACATATCGTCTCATTGAATATGGAATGCGTAAACGACGAATACCTATCGACATCCGGTGTCTTCGATGAAGCGTTAAAAATGATGTATTCAGTCATCTTTAATCCGAATTTAAAGAATGGAACATTCGATGAGTCCGTCGTTAACAGGGAAAAACGGACTGTGATAGAAAGAATAAGATCTATATATGACGATAAAGGAAGGTATGCGCATAAACGCATGCTTGAACTGATGCGTCCGAACGATCCCGCTTCAATGTCTGCAAGTGGGACGGAAAAAGACGTTGAAAGCATCACAAATGCGTCACTCCTGGATACATACAAGAGAATGTTGGATGAAGATGAAATAGACATTTATGTCGTTGGGAATGTCAATGTGGATGAGCTGGCTGAGAAAATAAAAACAATGTTCGGTTTCCCGGCAAGAGAAACTACGAGGAAACAATATGAACAGCCTGACACGAAAAATACAGAGGCCCGCCAAGTATTTGAAAGACAGGACATGAAGCAAGGTAAGCTGCAAGTCGGATACAGCACCCCTGTTTCCTTCTTCCATCCAGAATACCCTAAAATGCAAGTGACCAATGGTGTACTGGGCGGGTTTGCTCATAGCAAATTGTTCATGAATGTGCGGGAAAAAGAAAGTATGGCATACACTGTAAACAGTGCGTACGCGGCATATTACGGCATTGTATATGTCATGGCGGGAATTGACGCTGACCTTGAGGAGAAAGCCGTGAAGTTGATCGGTGAGCAGATTGACGCTCTACAAAACGGTAACATATCCGATTTGGAGCTTGACCAGACTATCGCCTTATTGACGAACAGTATCCGCAGTGCATTTGATTCTGCAAGAGGCCAAATCGAATTGTACGATCAATACAAACAATTGGATGAGGATTTCACAGCCGATAAATGGATCGCTAAATGGGAGGCGGTCTCAATCGAAGATGTTCAACAGATGGCATCTCAGATCCACTTGGAACTCATCTACTTGTTATCGGGAAGAGAGGCGTAATGATGGATAAAATCACTTTTGACAACTTACAGGAAACCCTATTCCACGAAAGGCTCGACAATGGCCTGCACGTATATATTTTGCCTAAACGCGGATTTTCGAAGACATATGTGACGTTTACTACGAAGTATGGTTCGATCGACAGCACGTTCATTCCGAGGGGCAAGGAGGAATATGTTACCGTGCCTGACGGGATTGCCCACTTCTTGGAACATAAAATGTTTGACAAGAAGGAAGAGGACGTATTCCAGAAGTTCGGCGTCCTTGGAGCTTCCGCGAATGCATTCACTTCATTCACGCGCACATCTTACTTGTTCTCCACAACCGAAAATTTATATGAAAACACGAAAGTGTTGCTCGATTTCGTCCAGGAACCTTATTTCACAAAAGAAAAAGTGGAGAAAGAAAAAGGCATTATCGCACAAGAGATTACGATGTATGATGACAATCCTGATTGGCGTAATTATTTTGGGACGATCCAAAGCTTATACAAAGAATATCCGGTCAACATTGATATTGCAGGAACTGTCGATACGATCCAAGAGATAACTGCAGAGCATCTTTACGAATGTTATGAGACATTTTATCATCCATCGAATATGACTGTGTTCGTCATAGGCGCTGTAGATCCAGATGAAATGATAAATTTTATTCGGGAAGACCAAAACAGCAAGGAATTTTCGGAACCCGAAGAAATAAAACGCAAATATCCGGAAGAGCCAAAAGAAGCGAACAGGAAGAAAACAGTGCTTGAAATGGATGTTCTCAGACCGAAATTCAATTACGGTATGAAGTGCAATCATACAATTTTGAACGGGGATGAAATGCTTCGCCAGGATTTGTCGGTTAATCTTCTCCTAGATATTTTGTTTGGCAGAACTTCCGAATTCTACACAAAAGCGTATAATGATCATTTAATCGATGAAACATACCACTATGATTTCGTGTTCGAGAAAGGTTTCGGATTCGCAATGGTTGAATCGGATACGGATAAACCGGAAGAGTTAGAAGCGGCCGTCCGTAGTACGTTGAAATCATTGACTGAAAAATGGACGATTACTGATGATGATCTAAATCGTGCAAGAAAACGGAGAATCGGTCAATTTATGCGTTCGTTGAACTCCATTGAATTCATTTCCAATCAGTTCACCCAATACAATTTCAATGATATGAATTTATTCGATGTTGTGCCGACACTTGAAAATATTGAAATTGAGCATTTAAAGGACGCATTCGCTACTATTTCCAATGAAGATAGTCATACCGTCATGACTATCATTCCCGGTTCAAAAGAAGACTGAAATGACTAAACGTGCAGTAATTCTAGGTTCATCCGGAGGAATTGGGGAGGCGGTAAGCCGCAAACTTGCCGCCGACGGGTGGTCCTTGTATCTTCATTACAACCGAAACGAAGAGCTGGCGCTTGACTTGCAGAGGAGATTGACAGAAAAACATCCTGAAGGAGACTTCCGCATTGTCCATTCGGATTTTTCGAAGGAGGATGGCGCCCGAAGGCTTGCAGAACAAATCGGACAAGTCCAAGCGATTGTCGTCGCTCTCGGACAGTCGATGTTGAAATTATTGACCGACACGAATAGCGATGATATGGATGCTTTATGGCTTGTGCATATGCGGAATCCTGCATTGTTCATAAGCCTCACATCCCCTCAGTTGCGTAGCAACCCAGTTTCATACGTCCTATTCATTGGATCAATTTGGGGGAATACGGGTGCAGCAGGGGAAGTGATGTATTCCGCCGTGAAGGGAGCACAGCATGCATTCGTCAAAGCGTATGCAAAAGAGGCAGCTTATACGGGAACTCGCGTGAATGCCATTGCGCCCGGTTGGATAGAAACTGAAATGAATGCCGAATTATCATTCAATGATAAACAGCTCGTCATGGATCAAATTCCTCTGCAGTCAACCGGCCAACCCGAGCAAGTGGCTGATCTTACAAGTTTCCTTCTTAGCGGCAGAGCGGATTATATGACTGGGGAAATTGTAAAGCTGAATGGCGGATGGTACATCTAAACTTAAAAACCAGACGCGATTCCACCGAGACGGGGGAGACAATTATCCTCTTTTTCGTTTTTCCTTTTCTTCAGCTCTCGAATCCGCTATTATAGAACTAAGTTGCGTCTTGTGCGTCCTACTAGTTGAAGCGCTCTTGAGGGGCAGTATAATCAAAATCGCTATGGTGAATATGGTTCGAAAGGGTGTGTCGAATGGGTGAATGGTATGTCGAATATGAGATACAGGTGAATCGGCCAGGCTTGCTCGGAGACATTGCTTCCCTATTAGGGATGCTGCGCGTCAACATCGTAACGATTAACGGTGTGGACGGCGGACATCGCGGCATGCTAGTCCGGACTGAAAATGATGATCAGATCAAGCGTTTCGAATTGATTGCATCGACGATGGAAACCATTCAGGTGAAAAAGATCCGTGAACCGAAATTACGCGATATCCTGGCAGTGAGGCATGGACGTTATATTCAACGGGATGTCGACGACCGGAAGACCTTCAGATTTATTCGAAGCGAATTGGGTGTCCTAGTAGATTTCATGGCTGAATTGTTTAAGCAGGAAGGCCATAAATTGATCGGTATCCGGGGTATGCCTAGGGTCGGGAAGACGGAATCTGTCGTAGCTGCAAGCGTGTGTGCGAATAAGAAATGGATTTTCCTTTCTTCCACGATGATCAAACAAACCGTACGGAACACTTTGGCGGGAGATGAGTTTTCGAAGGATAATATATTTATCCTCGATGGCATTGTCACGCGTAAATCCGGCGATGAAAGGCATATGCAGCTTGTCCGTGAAATGATGAGCATGCCTACCATCAAAGTGGTCGAGCACCCGGACATGTTCGTTCAGCATTCTGAATACGACATGGAAGATTTTGATTATATAATTGAATTACGGACAGACCCCGACCAGGAAATTACATATGAAATGATGGAGAAAAACCATATGATGTCCGATGTCGGACCGATGGGTGGGTTTGGTACGTTCAACTTTTAAACAGGCAGGTGATAAAATTGACCGGATTAGGTGATCGTCTTAAAGAGGCGAGAACAGCTAAAGGATATTCACTGGATGATTTGCAATCAATAACTAAAATTCAAAAACGGTACCTTTCCGGTATTGAAAATGAAGATTACAGCATGATGCCCGGCGCTTTCTATGTACGTGCGTTCATTAAACAGTATTCGGAAGCTGTCGGTTTGGATTCAGATGAAATGTTATCTTTATATAAAGAATCGGCCATGCATGAAAAACTCGAAGAAGAGAATGCACAGCTTACTCCACCTATGACAAGAAGCCGCGGACTAGGCAACAGCCGACTGAATGAGATGATCCCGAAAATCATAGCGGCATTATTCATTATCGTCATCATTGTCGTCATTTGGACATTCTTTTTCTTCCAGAAGGGCGCATCCAATAAGACCGGACTCGATGTTGAGCCGGAGCAAGGGGTAACGATGGATAGCAATCAGCCGCCGTCAGGCAATACGAATACAGACGGCGGTGCGTCCGGTGACGAATCCGACAAGGAAGAGACGACTGAGACCGATCCAGAACCTGAGGATGTAGTGAAGGAACAGGCTCTCACGTATGTAGGCACAAGTGGGGAAGATTCTACGTATACATTGACGGATGCTGATGAATTCAAGCTGAAAATCGATACATTTGGAGATACTTGGATAGGTGTGCAGAACGAGAACAAAGAAGAACTCACACCGCAGGCAAGGGTTATGAAAAACGGCGAAACAATTGAGTTGGATGTTTCGGATGTTGAATTTGTACGTATTCGTGTTGCGGTAACTTCATTTGCGGATATCTATGTAAATGGGGAAAAGCTGGAGTACGTATCTGATAAGTCGACGCAAAACATTTTTATAGAATATGAGAAATGAAAAATAGTCATCTACAAAGATGACTTTTTTCATTACAGAAGGATAGGTGAGACTATTGAATTTACCAAACAAAATTACAGTTTCCCGAATAGTGCTGATTCCGATATTTATTATTTTCATGGTTGTCGATTTTGGATTAGGATCATTTGCAATCGGAGGCACCATTCTCTCTGTTGAACAACTGATCGGTGCGTTGTTGTTCATCATCGCAGCAGCAACGGACTGGTTTGATGGTCATTTGGCGAGAAAGCATAATCTTGTCACCAACATGGGGAAATTCCTTGATCCGCTAGCAGATAAACTTCTCGTTTCAGCTGCTCTCATTATTTTAGTGGAATTGGGATCTGCCGCTTCATGGATCGTCATCATTATCATCAGCAGGGAGTTCGCCGTTACCGGATTGAGGCTTATCCTTGCGGGTGGCGGTGAAGTCGTGGCTGCAAACCAATTGGGGAAAATCAAAACAGCGACTCAATTGGTTGCCATCGCTTCGTTATTGCTTAATAACATTTTCTTTGAAGCAATCAACTTTCCGTTCGGTTCGATCATGCTTTATATTGCCCTGTTCTTTACAATTTGGTCTGGCGCTGATTATTTTTACAAAAACCGGCGGGTCTTACTTGACTCCATGTAAGGAGATGCGGAATGAAAGCGGAAATCATTGCAGTAGGATCTGAGCTTCTATTAGGCCAAATTACAAATACGAATGCAGCCTTCATCTCTTCGCGTCTTGCAGAAGCCGGCATCGATGTGTACTACCATACTGTCGTCGGGGACAATCCCAAAAGGTTAGAGGAAGCGATAATGATTGCGCAAAACCGTGTCGATCTTATCGTCTTTTCAGGAGGGCTAGGCCCGACAAAGGATGATTTGACGAAAGAAACGATTGCCAAGATGCTTGGGGCCGACCTTGAAATCGATCAGTCAGCATTATCATCCATTGAAGCGTATTTCAATCGGACAGGCAGGACAATGACTGAAAATAACAAGAAACAAGCACTCGTGCTCTCCGGTTCAACTGTTTTAATAAATAATCACGGGATGGCACCCGGAATGGCTATCGAAAAGAATGGTAGAAGTTATATTTTAGTACCTGGACCGCCTCATGAGATGGAACCGATGTTTGAAAAAGAAGCGATACCCTATTTACTCGGGACTTTAGGGAAACGTGAAGTCATCGTCTCCCGCGTATTGAAATTTTACGGAATCGGCGAAGCAGAGCTTGAGCATCGGATCCAATCCATTTTGGAGAAGCAGACAAATCCGACAGTCGCCCCTTTGGCATCACCCGATTCAGTCATTTTGCGGTTAACTGCAAAAGCTGAATCGATTGAGGCGGCGAAAAACTTGATAGCGCCTGTGGAAGCAGAAATCCGATCATTGGTCGGTCAATTCATCTACGGCACAGACGATGATACGTTGTCATCGAAAGCGGCTGAATTATTAATAAGAAGCCAGTTGACAATCGCCGCTGCTGAAAGCTTGACTGCAGGTCTCTTTATGGCGGAATTGGCTGATGTACCAGGCATCAGTTCCTCCCTAAAAGGCGGGGTGGTCGTCTATGATGAGGAAGCGAAGAAGGTCCAGCTGGATATTCCTGCTTCCTTGCTGGATGAGTTCGGCGTTGTCAGTCCTGAATGTGCAGCGGCACTAGCGCGGAATGTTAAACGGAAATTCGGTTCGGACATCGGCATCGGATTGACGGGTGCGGCTGGACCGGATCCGCATGATGGAAAACCGATGGGGACCGTTTGGATCGGGATTGCTTTGCAGGATGGAAAAGTGGAAACATATAAACTGAACCTTTCAGGATCCAGAAATGCCAACCGGAAACGTGCAGCCAGATTCGCTCTCTATTATCTCATTCAAGAAATGAAGAATGGATAATCCGGAATTTGATTTTTGCCCCCTATTCTCATTTAAAATCAAATTTTAAGCCTCATTCTCATTTAAAAATTGATTTTGATAAAATAAATCGAATAAGCGTTCGTTTTTTATTTGAGTATTTCTCATAAAAAGAGTATAGTAGAGACAGGAAGAAAAGAATAACGCCTTTTAAGGGAGGAATCGTTTTTGAGCGATCGTAAAGCAGCTTTGGACCAAGCTTTGAAACAAATTGAAAAACAATTCGGGAAAGGTTCCGTCATGAAATTGGGGGAAAAGACCGATCGGGAGATTTCAACGTCTTCAACCGGATCGCTTGCTCTGGATGCAGCACTTGGGGTTGGCGGCTATCCTAGAGGACGCGTCATTGAAATCTATGGACCAGAGAGCTCCGGTAAGACAACTGTTGCATTGCATGCAATTGCGGAAGTACAAGCTTCAGGCGGACAAGCAGCGTTTATCGATGCTGAGCATGCATTGGATCCGGTTTATGCACAAAAGCTTGGCGTGAATATTGACGAATTGCTATTATCGCAACCAGATACAGGCGAACAAGCGCTTGAAATTGCAGAAGCACTCGTTCGAAGCGGTGCAATCGATATCGTCGTTATTGACTCCGTTGCAGCATTGGTGCCAAAAGCGGAAATCGAAGGGGAAATGGGCGACTCTCACGTCGGCTTGCAAGCCCGTCTCATGTCCCAAGCTCTTCGTAAACTGTCCGGCGCTATCAATAAATCGAAGACTATTGCAGTATTCATCAACCAAATCCGTGAAAAAGTAGGCGTCATGTTCGGGAACCCTGAAGTGACACCTGGCGGCCGTGCATTGAAATTCTATTCATCGGTCCGTTTGGAAGTACGTCGCGGTGAAGCTATTAAACAAGGAAACGACATCATGGGTAACAAAACACGTATCCGTGTCGTGAAAAACAAAGTAGCACCTCCGTTCCGTACTGCAGAAGTAGATATCATGTATGGGGAAGGGATTTCCAGAGAAGGGGAAATCGTCGACCTTGGTGCCGAGCTTGAAATTGTACAAAAGAGCGGCGCATGGTATTCCTATGAAGGAGAGCGCCTTGGCCAAGGACGTGAAAATGCGAAGACATTCCTGAAGGAAAACCCGGATATCCGTTCGGAAATCGCAAACAAAATCCGAGCTTCTTATGGGATGGCTGCCGCCAACTACGTTATTGCAGCGCATAGCGAGGACGAAGAAGAACTAGATCTATTACTTCTAGAAGAAGAGAAATAATTGATTACATGCGGACTGCCTTTAATGGGCGGTCCGTTTTGTATCTGAAGTTTTAAAAGCTATTCGGTCTGAAGAAGCATCCGCTCGACTCCTGCGGGCAAGCTTCGGAAAACCTAGTCTGAGCTTTACAATCCTTGACATGTCAAAATTTCATAGATACAATTAGAATTGTATAATTTCACATCAATGAAATCATAATGGCAGTATGTTGAATGTTAATATACGAGCCGACTGAAAACGAAAAGAATAGCAGGAGGAGGTGACCTGGATGCCAGATGGAATCATCGGAAACATCATCTCCGCTTTGCTCGGTCTGTTCGTCGGTGCTTTTGTTATCTATTTAGTTATCAAAAAAGTGAATGATTCAAGAGTGACGGGTGCTAAAAACTCTGCCGAACAAATCGTGGAAGATGCGAAACGTGAAGCGGAGGCTATGAAAAAAGAGGCACTGTTAGAAGCGAAAGATGAAAATCACAAACTGAGAATTGAAGCGGAATCAGAAATCCGTGAACGAAGAGCGGAACTGCAAAAGCAGGAAAACCGTCTTTTGCAACGGGAAGAAAATCTAGACCGCAAAGATGATGCTCTCAATAAAAGAGAAGCAGGGCTGGAGCGCAAAGATGATGCGCTATCCAGTAGACAACAGCATATTGAACAAATGGAACGCAAGGCGGAAGATCTTGTTGCGACACAACAGACGGAACTTGAAAGAATCTCGGCCCTTACACGGGATGAAGCGAAACGGATCATCCTGGATGACGTCGAGAAGGAACTTTCCACAGATATCGCAGTAATGACGAAAGAGTCGGAGCAACGTGCAAAAGAGGAGTCCGAAAAGAAAGCCCGTGAAATCCTTTCCCTTGCATTGCAACGTTTTGCAGCAGACCATGTTGCAGAAACAACCGTATCTGTCGTGAACTTGCCGAACGATGAAATGAAAGGCCGTATCATCGGAAGGGAAGGTCGAAATATCAGGACATTAGAAACACTGACTGGTATCGACCTGATCATAGACGATACGCCGGAAGCTGTAATCCTTTCCGGGTTCGATCCCGTACGTCGTGAAACTGCCCGCCTCGCACTCGAGAAACTCGTGCAAGATGGCAGGATTCACCCAGCGCGGATTGAAGAGATGGTGGATAAGGCGCGTAGGGAAGTAGATGAATTGATCCGTGAAAAAGGGGAACAGACTACATTTGATGTAGGCGTTCATAATCTGCATCCGGATCTGATCAAAATCCTTGGAAGATTGCATTTCCGTACAAGCTATGGTCAAAACGTCCTGAAGCACTCAGTTGAAGTCGCTTATCTTGCGGGATTGTTGGCAGCCGAAGTTGGCGAAGACGTCACTCTTGCAAGGCGTGCAGGACTTCTCCATGATATCGGAAAGGCGATCGACCATGAAGTCGAAGGAAGCCATGTCCAAATCGGAGTAGAACTTGCAACGAAGTACAAAGAGCACCCAGTTGTCATCAACAGTATCGCATCCCATCACGGCGATGAGGAAGCAACATCGGTCATCGCAGTATTGGTAGCTGCAGCTGACGCATTATCAGCAGCGAGGCCGGGTGCACGAAGTGAAACGCTGGAGAATTACATTCGTAGGCTACAAAAACTCGAAGAGATTTCGGAATCATACGAAGGCGTGGAAAAATCATTCGCCATTCAAGCGGGCCGCGAAGTGCGGATCATTGTACGACCAGACCAGATCGATGATATTACAGCACATCGCCTGGCTAGGGATATTCGGAAACGGATCGAGGAGGAACTCGATTACCCGGGTCACATCAAAGTGACAGTCATTCGTGAAACGCGTGCAGTCGAATATGCAAAATGATGAAAATGACTCCTGTCCAGCCATGGTTCAGGAGTCATTTTATTATCATTTCAAATTAGGTTCTTAATAGTAGAAAGAGGTTGCAAATAATGAAAGTAATATTTATAGGTGATATCGTAGGATCAATCGGAAGGGATATGGTCTTTGATCACATCGCGCGATTGAAACGAAAATACAAAGCGGATGTAGTCATTGCCAACGGCGAAAATGCCGCATCCGGTAGAGGCATTACAAAAGCGATTTTCGACGATCTACTCCGTTCGGGAGTCGACGTCGTGACGATGGGTAATCATACGTGGGACCAAAAAGAAATATACGATTTCATCGATGAGACAGACTACTTGATACGTCCAGCGAATTTTTCAGATGACGCTCCAGGAAGAGGAATGACGACGATTACAAAAAATGGAGTGACATTATCGGTGATCAATCTGCATGGACGCACATTCCTTCCACCTCATGGTGATCCGTTTGACAAGGCGGAGGAATTGATAGAAGAGGCCAGCCAACTATCTCCGCTCATCTTCGTTGATTTCCATGCAGAAGCGACGAGTGAAAAAATTGCAATGGGATGGCATCTGGATGGAAAAGCATCCGTTGTCGTCGGTACACATACACATGTTCAAACGGCAGATGACCGCATTTTGCCAGGGGGTACGGCCTATTTGACGGATGCCGGAATGACTGGACCGTATGATGAAATATTAGGGATGAAGAAAGAGGATGTCATTTACCGTTTCCGTACGAATTTGCCTGTCCGATTTGAAGTTCCAAAGAGAGGGCGCGCCCAATTGAACGGGTTGTTTGTTGAGCTTAATGACCAAACCGGGAAAGCGGTCGCAATCGAGCGCATTATGATCAATGAGGATCATCGATTCGAAGCATGATGTGCGTCTAATCATCTCTTTCTTTTCATAAGATGACTTATGGAGAAATATATTCCATAGACATCGTGAAAACAAGGAGGAAACATGGTGAGTCCATTGAAGGTATCATCCCGCTCTAATCCGAATTCTGTCGCAGGAGCACTCGTAGCGGTGATCAGGGATCAAGGGTATGCAGAAATGCAGGCTGTCGGTGCCGGCGCATTGAATCAGGCCATCAAAGCAGTCGCAATCGCACGGGGATTCGTCGCCCCAAGCGGAAGCGACCTCGTTTGTGCACCGGCATTTACCGATATTGAAATTAACGGCGAAGGCAGAACAGCATTGAAGCTGTTAGTTGAAAAAAGAAAAAGAAATTAAATGCAATAAAACAAGAGCTGCCGAGAAAGTCTAAAAATGACTTTCTCGACAGCTTTTTATAATCGCGTCCAAAGCCAGCCATTCCGCGTCCAAAGCAAGTCACTCCGCGTCCAAAGTCAGCCATCCCGTGTCCAAAGCAAGCCACTCCGCGTCCAAAGGCAGCAATCCCACGTCCATAGCAAGCCGCCCAGCGCCCAATAAACCTTCCCTGGCGCCCAAAATAATCCGCAGCTGTCACACAGTTGCCCAAAACACCCGTTATTTCATGAATCAAGAAATCTAGCCACTTCAAAGTGGAAAGATGTTCATGTATAATGAAGTCAATCTGTTCAATTCCCACAAGGTTTGAAGAAAGGGGAAGTTTTTGCATGAATGAAGAACAACGCCTGGAAGCCGGGCTTGTCAAACCAGATACAGTGAAAACTGCATCTGCACCGGAAAAGGACTATAGTAAATATTTTGAAACTGTCTATACACCTCCATCCTTAAAGGATGCTAAAAAGCGTGGGAAAGAAGAAATCTCCTACCATGACGATTTCCAAATTGAAGAGCGCTTTCTTGGCATGGGTGCTGGACGCAAGTTTTATATCCGTACATACGGCTGTCAAATGAACGAACACGATACCGAGGTGATGGCGGGCATCTTCACAGGTTTGGGTTACGAAGCGACGGACACGGTGAACGATGCGGATGTCATTCTTTTGAATACATGTGCGATTCGTGAAAATGCAGAAAACAAGGTGTTCGGTGAATTGGGACATCTGAAGCCGTTGAAGCTTGAAAAGCCGGATTTGCTTATCGGCGTCTGCGGTTGCATGTCACAAGAAGAGTCGGTCGTCAATAAAATCTTGAAGACATACGATCAAGTCGATATGATTTTCGGCACACATAATATCCATAGATTGCCGAATATCCTTCACGAAGCATATATGTCGAAGGAAATGGTCATCGAAGTATGGTCGAAGGAAGGCGACATCATTGAAAACCTTCCAAAAGTGCGCCATGGCAATATAAAAGCATGGGTTAACATCATGTACGGCTGTGATAAGTTTTGTACGTATTGCATCGTACCGTATACACGCGGGAAAGAGCGCAGCAGACGTCCGCAAGATATCATCCAGGAAGTGAGGCAACTCGCCGCCAATGGATATAAGGAAATCATGCTCCTTGGGCAAAACGTCAATGCGTACGGTAAAGATTTCGAGGATATCGATTACCGTCTAGGTGATTTGATGGATGACCTTCGCCAGATTGATATTCCGCGGATCCGTTTTACAACAAGCCACCCGAGGGATTTCGACGATCATCTCATCGAGGTGCTTGCCAAAGGCGGTAACCTGCTTGATCATATCCATTTACCTGTCCAATCGGGTTCTAGCGATATTTTAAAAATCATGGCACGGAAGTATTCAAGGGAACAATTTTTGGAACTTGTCGCTAAAATTAAGGCGGCTATTCCGAATGTTACATTGACAACGGATATCATTGTTGGCTTCCCGAACGAGACGGACGAGCAGTTTGAGGAAACGCTATCTTTGTATAAAGAAGTAGGATTCGAAATGGCGTATACGTATATTTATTCTCCACGCGAAGGAACGCCTGCTGCCAAGATGGTGGATAATATTCCGATGGAAGTGAAAAAGGAGCGCCTGCAACGGCTGAACAAACTCGTCAATGATATGTCGGCGGAAGCGATGAAGCCGTACAAAGGTAAAACAGTCAAGGTACTTGTCGAGGGAGAAAGTAAAAGGAACCCCGATGTCCTTGCCGGTTATACAGAGAAGAATAAACTTGTCAATTTCAAGGCGCCACGTTCGGTGATCGGAGAAATTGTCAATGTAAAAATAATCGAGGCCAAAACATGGTCGCTCGACGGCGAATTCATTGGTGTCGTAAAAGAGGAAAAGGTGATGTCATAATGGAAAAACTTTATTCAAAAGAAGAGATAATCGAAAAGGCCCGGGAAATTGCGCATATGATCGCTAATACAGAGCAAGTCGAATTCTTCAAACGTGCAGAAGCACAAATTAATGAAAACCAAAAAATCCGCGAAAAAATTGCGAGCTTGAAATCATTACAAACGCAAGCGGTTAACTTCCAAATGTACGAAAAAGAGAGGGCCCTTGCAATCATCGAGGGAAAAATCGAGACGATTCAAGCGGAAATCGACGAAGTGCCGATTGTACAGGAATTCAAGCAATCTCAGCTTGACGTGAACCAACTTCTCCAGTTGGTGTCGAACACGATCGCCAATAGTGTGACGGATGAAATCATTGAATCCACAGGCGGAGATGTACGTCGCGGAGAAACCGGATCATACGTCAGAAGTACGCAGCATAAGCCGTTATCATAATGTAAACCGATGAGGATAATTTCCTCGTCGGTTTTTTTCACTTTCTGGGCTTCTGGTGCATAGGATAAATAGACGTTAACGAAGGAGGAAACGAACTGAAGAATTTACGGCAAATTGTGACGAAGGCAGTCATTGCAAAAGGGAAGCTGCGGACGGAATCGAATGTCTCTCTGAAGCCGCCGAATAATCCATCAAGCATATTGGGCTGTTGGGTGATCAACCACACGCATCATGCAAAAAAAGTGGGGCGATACATCGAAGTGACAGGTAAATTTGATGTGAATGTATGGTATTCGCACCATGACCACTCAAAAACATCCGTCTTTTCGGAATCGGTGCCGTATAAGGATAAGATTAGGCTTCACTATCGGGACGAACCGGTATCCGGCCAAGAAGAGATCATTGTCAATGTTGTCCAACATCCTAATTGCACAGAGGCGCTCATCTCGGAGTGCGGGGAAAAGTTCATCATTAAAGTGGAAAGGGAATTGGTAGCGGAAGTCGTTGGAGAAACAAAAGTGTGTATCACTGTCCATCCGCATCAGTTTGAAGAGGAATGGTCATTCAAGGATGAATCATCTTCTCATCATGGCCATAGCCATGAACATGACCACCACAAAGCAGACGAAGAGAAGCGACATGAGGACAGAGGAAAAGATTCACGCCCGTTTTAAGCCGGAAGGAGCATCCGGCTTTTTTTTATTGTGATAACTCCGGCTTTTTCTCTTTGTTACTTTGGAGCAGCATGTTTTGATATAATATAAGAAAATGCGAGATTAGCGAGGTTCTGGAATGACTACATACACACCAATGATTCAACAATACTTACAAGTGAAATCGGAACATGAGGATGCGTTCCTCTTTTTCCGGTTGGGCGACTTCTATGAATTATTTTTCAACGATGCGATAGAAGCATCCAATATCCTGGAAATTACATTGACGAGCAGGGATGGCGGAAGCACGGATAAAATTCCGATGTGCGGAGTGCCTTACCATTCAGCTGAAGGCTATATCGAGACCTTGGTCTCAAAAGGCCATAAAGTCGCAATCTGTGAACAGACGGAGGACCCTAGAGCGGCGAAAGGAATTGTGAAAAGGGAAGTCGTGAAAGTCGTTACGCCGGGCACAATAACAGAAGGGAAATCCTTGGATGCCAATGCAAACCATTTTATCGGGGCTGCTGACCAGCTTGATGAAAGACGTTATGCACTAGCGTATGTCGATCTTGCCACAGGTGAGGGGAAAACTGAAATCGTTTCAGGCGATGAGCGAACATTGATAGCCGAGATTGAGGCACTTGGAATGAAGGAAATCGTTGTCCGGGAACGATTGCATATCACCCTAAATGAATGGATGGCCAAAAGAGATATTGTCCTCTCGATGGAAAATGGGGAGAGTGATGATAGCTCCACAGACATCCGATCGCAAGTTCCACTTGAGTTGGTTGAGGCGTGCGACATTCTGATTTCTTATTTGAAACGTACTCAAAAGTCTTCTTTGGAGCATTTACGTCCTTTTGAATACATACAGAAATCAGGCAAACTTTCTATCGATGCCAATTCGATGCGCAATTTAGAGCTAGTCCAATCAATCCGGAGCGGAAGCAAGGAAGGAACTCTATTCTGGCTACTAGATGAGACATCAACAGCGATGGGGGCTAGGAAACTGAGAATATGGATTCATCAGCCTCTTGCCAACAGGACTGCTATTGAAGATAGACTTACAATCGTGTCGGACTTGATTGAGGATTACTTTCTTCGTGACGATTTGAAAACATCCTTGAAAGAAGTATATGACCTTGAACGTTTGACGGGAAGGATTTCCATGGGAAGTGCAAGCGGCAGGGATCTAGCACAGCTACGTAATTCCCTTCGACGTGTGCCTCATTTGAAAAACGCGCTTCAGCAGTCCGGTCACGAGCGTCTGCAACAATTTTCCGAGCAGATTGACCCATGTTCAGAAGCACTCGAACTGTTGGAGAAATCGATTGCGGAAAATCCGCCTCTTTCTGTAAAAGAAGGCGGCATCATAAAAGACGGTTATCACGATAAGCTTGATCAATACAGGGATGCGTCGAGAAACGGCAAAGAATGGCTTGCAGGGCTTGAACGCGATGAGCGTGAACGTACAGGTATTAAAAATTTGAAAATCGGATACAACCGCATTTTCGGCTATTTCATTGAAATTACGAAATCCAATATCCATCTGGCGGATTTGACCCGTTATGAACGTAAGCAGACCCTTGCCAATGCGGAGCGTTATATTACGTCCGAGTTGAAGGAAAAGGAAGACTTGATTCTGAACGCTGAAGCGGAAGGTCAAGAGCTGGAATATAGCCTATTCTGCGCTGTGCGTGATGAAATGAAAAATCATATTCGAAGAGTCCAACAATTGGCAAGTGTCCTATCTGAGTTGGACGTCCTGCTTTCATTTGCTGAGGTGTCCGAAAAACAACGGTTCGTCAGACCGCAATTCCATGACGGACGGGCATTAGAAATAAAAAACGGAAGACACCCGGTCGTAGAGAAAATGATGGATCATTCATTATACGTACCGAACAGCTGCACATTGACTGAAGAGGCAAACATGCTGCTCATCACCGGACCGAACATGTCCGGTAAAAGTACATTCATGCGGCAAGTCGCTTTGACGGTCATCATGGCTCAAATAGGCTGCTATGTACCATGCGAATCCGCCACTCTTCCCGTGACGGACCAGATTTTCACAAGAATTGGCGCGGCGGATGATCTTGCATCAGGCCAAAGCACATTCATGATGGAAATGATGGAGTCTAAATACGCGATTGCAAATGCAACTGGAAACAGTTTGCTTCTCTTCGATGAAATCGGGAGAGGAACATCTACGTACGACGGAATGTCTCTTGCTCAGGCGATGATGGAATTCATCCATGATGAAATTGGCGCAAATACTTTGTTTTCGACACATTATCATGAGCTCACAAAGCTTGACATGGAATTGGAAAGGCTTTCGAATGTCCATGTCGCCGCTATGGAGCAGGAAGGGAGAGTTGTCTTCCTCCACAAAGTGATGGCGGGACCGGCGGATAAGAGTTATGGGATTCACGTTGCCCAACTGGCAGGCCTTCCGGAAACGATTGTAGTCCGTGCGAAAAAGCTGCTTGATGCTTTTGAAAGCGCAGAACAGTCCAGTGCCGTGACTTCACCATCCGAACAATTGACATTCTTCGATTTACAGGAAGAAGCCGATCCGCTATCGGAAGTGGACAAGTCCGTGTTGGAACAGATGGAACAGGCAGACTTGCTGAACTTGACGCCAATGCAAGCAATGAACTTGATCCTAGATTGGCAGAAGCAATTAACTAAGGCCACGCGAGCGGACTAATCATTTACATCCCGCTAGCCTATTGATATTCATTACTACGACCAGATGACAAAAGGAGGGATCCAGTGGATATCATTTCAGTCATGGACGATTCATTGTCCAATAAAATTGCCGCAGGGGAAGTCGTCGAGAGACCGGCTTCGATTGTGAAGGAATTAGTGGAGAACTCGATTGATGCGGGCAGCACTTCGATTGAGATCGCACTTGAGGAAGCTGGGCTCACTTCTATTCGGGTGACCGATAATGGAAAAGGGATGTCACGTCACGATGCCGTCCTTGCATTTGAGCGCCACGCAACGAGCAAAATATCGAATGAACATGATTTGTTCCGGATCAGGACGTTAGGATTCAGAGGTGAGGCGCTTGCCAGTATTGCTTCCGTATCTAAGGTCAGCCTCTTTACGTCGGACGGTGAAACTGAAGGGACCGAAGTGCAAATTGACGGCGGGCTTCTTCTCAAGCAATCCAACGCAGCGTTCAGAAAAGGGACCGACATGACCGTTTCCCAACTTTTTTACAACACGCCCGCCAGGTTGAAATATATGAAGACGATCCAGACAGAGCTTGGACATACGATCGATCTCGTCAACAGACTAGCGCTCAGTCATCCTCGAATCGCTTTTAAACTCTCCCATCACAGCCAAACTGTCCTGCATACATCAGGCAGCGGGGATCGCAGGAGAGTACTCACTGATATTTATGGAATGGCAGTAGCGCGAAAGATGGTGCCATTTTCAGGTGGAAACGCCGATTTCAAAGTGGATGGATACGTCACGTTGCCTGAGATGACAAGAGCATCCAAAAACTATATGACACTCATTGTAAATGGAAGATGGGTAAAGAGTTATCCTGCAAACCAGGCTGTAATCGATGGCCTTCATACCTATTTGCCAATCGGCAGGTACCCGATTGCTGTCATCAACGTAGAAACTGACCCGTTTTTGACGGATGTCAACGTGCATCCTTCCAAACAGCATATTCGCATGAGCAAAGAGGGCGAACTGTTTGACCTCATCAAATCGTCTGTCCGAGATGCGGTGAAACGGTCAATTATCGTTCCTGATGCCGTGAAACGGGAACCGGTCAAGAAAATGCCTTCGGAGCAAGTGACAATTTGGAATGACTTCCGGCCGGCACCTACTTGGAAAGATAGAGAAGTTGATCAAGAGAAAACCGCAGTTGAGCAGAAAGAGTCGATACTTGAAACGAATCTGTTTGAGAAGAAGCCGCTCCAAGCTGTTTACGAACCTGTCAAGCAAGAACCTGGGCAAGCGGATCAGCCCGAACAGGTAATGGAAGTACAGGAAATAGTAAATGACCAGGAAGTACCTGTTCCGGAAATAAATACGACAACTGAAACAAAGGAAAAAAGATTCCCGCCACTCGTACCAGTCGGGCAAGTCCATGGCACGTACATCGTCGCTCAAAACGAAGACGGATTTTATATGATCGATCAGCATGCTGCTCAAGAGAGGATCAAATACGAATTCTTCAGGGATAAATTAAGTAAAGTAGAAGAGGATGAAAGGCAAATGTTGCTAATGCCACTCATCTTCCATTATTCCGGGGACGAAATGGTGAAAATAGAGGAGAACCTGGAAGCGTTGAATGAAGTCGGTGTCTTTCTGGAGGAATTCGGACCGTCTTCATATACAGTAAAAGAATATCCGGCATGGTTTCCGGCAGGAGAAGCGTCGACTCTTATCGAAGAACTGATAGAGCAGGTTCTGACGAATCGGAAAACCGATATCGGAAAATTACGGGAGGAGACGGCAATCATGATGAGCTGCAAACGTTCCATCAAAGCGAATCATCATTTATCGATTGCAGACATGGAAAGACTTCTCAACGATTTGTCGCTTGCGGAGAATCCGTATACATGCCCGCATGGACGTCCAGTCCTAATCCATTTTACAACTTATGAAATTGAAAAGATGTTTAAGAGGGTAATGTAACTCTGTAGAAGAAAACCTATAGTTGAACGAGGGGGCGGGTTACCGATGGGTGAGTTCATATTAACAATCGACCAAGGGACAACTAGCACGAGGGCAATTCTTTTCAACCGAAAAGGTGAGATTGTCCATACGGCGCAACGGGAATTCAGGCAGATTTTCCCGAAACCAGGTTGGGTGGAGCATAATGCGAGCGAAATTTGGGGTTCAGTTTTATCCGTCATCGCTTCGGTTCTGACGGAGAGTGGACTTCAGCCGGAAGATATCGATGGAATCGGCATTACAAATCAACGGGAGACGACTGTTGTTTGGGACAAGCGCACTGGACAACCCGTCTATCATGCAATTGTTTGGCAGTCCAGACAGACACAGCAAATTATTAA
This sequence comes from Sporosarcina luteola, assembly GCF_023715245.1. Lineage (GTDB taxonomy): Bacteria > Bacillota > Bacilli > Bacillales_A > Planococcaceae > Sporosarcina > Sporosarcina luteola_C. The sequence continues at coordinate 1,809,603 of NZ_JAMBNV010000001.1, read as the reverse complement.
TGAATTAAGAGAAGCTGGCAAGGAAGAGAGCATCCGTCAAAAGACGGGTTTGCAGCTTGATCCATATTTTTCTGCTTCGAAAGTGAAATGGATCCTTGACGAAGTGGAAGGTGTACGTGAACGGGCGGAAAGAGGGGAGCTGCTATTCGGTACGATCGATTCGTTCCTCATTTGGAAGCTGTCAGAAGGAGCCGTCCATGTAACTGATTATTCGAATGCTTCGAGGACAATGCTTTTCAATATTCACGAACTCGAGTGGGATAAAGAGCTTTGCGCGATGTTGGATATCCCGATGGGCATGCTGCCTGAAGTAAGGATGTCTTCGGAAATCTACGCCCATACAGACCCTTCCGTATTTTTTGGAGCTTCTGTTCCAATTGCCGGTGCCGCGGGCGATCAGCAATGTGCTTTATTCGGGCAAGCCTGTTTTCACGTTGGCATGGCCAAAAATACGTACGGTACAGGTTGTTTCATGTTGTTGAATACGGGTGAACAGCCTGTGACTTCCGAAAATGGCCTGCTGACCACGATAGCCTGGGGGTTGGACGGCAAGATTACATATGCACTTGAAGGCAGTGTATTCGTCGCAGGCTCCGCTATCCAATGGCTCAGGGACGGGATGCGAATGATCCAGAAAGCCTCGGATTCGGAAATGTACTCGACGCGGATCGCTTCTACGGAAGGTGTGTATGTCGTGCCCGCATTCGTTGGACTCGGCACACCCTATTGGGATTCGGATACAAGAGGGGCAGTATTCGGATTGACCCGAGGAACCGAAAAAGAGCACTTCATCCGTGCAACAGTCGAAGCGCTAGCCTATCAAACAAAAGATGTACTATTGACGATGGAAAAGGATGCTGGCATCGACATTGATATTTTGCGTGTTGATGGAGGGGCTGTCGGGAACACATTCCTCATGCAATTCCAAAGCGATATGCTGCAGATCCAGGTGGAACAGTCAGCATATATGGAGACGACCGCACTCGGGGCGGCATATCTTGCCGGGCTTGCGACAGGTTTTTTCAAATCTTGTGAGTCAGTGGAAGCTTTATGGGCGAAGGAACGGACATATTCGCCGAAGATGGCAGTGGAAGAGCGGGACGCCTTGTACGGAGGGTGGAAAAAGGCCGTTGAGGCGGCGCGGCTATTCAAACTTTGACTGGAGGAGAGCGAATGATGTTATCATCGATCACAAGACCGAAAGTGAAGCAGTTCATGCGCGACTATCAGTTTGACCTGCTTATCATTGGCGGTGGAATCACCGGTGCCGGCATTGCTCTTGACGCAGTGACGAGGGGATTGTCCGTCGCACTACTCGACATGCAGGATTTTGCGGCGGGTACTTCAAGCCGATCGACGAAACTCATCCATGGTGGCCTGCGTTATTTAAAGCAGATGGAGTTAAAAATCGTTTCCGAAACCGGGAAGGAAAGGGATATCGTCTATCGGAATGCCCTTCATGTGACGGAGCCTGAGCGGATGCTTCTTCCCTTTCATAAAGGCGGCTCATTCGGAAAGCTGACAACTTCTGCTGGACTATTCGTCTATGATAAATTGGCGGGTGTGAAAAAAGAGGAGCGCCGTGAAATGCTGTCACCTGAAGAGACGCTTGAAATGGAGCCGTTAGTAAGGGAAGACGGTTTGCTTGGCGGTGGACATTATGTGGAATACCGTACTGACGATGCACGGTTGACAATCGAAGTATTGAAGAAAGCTGCCCAAAAAGGCGCTCTTTGCCTCAATTATTTGAAAGTCGAGCAATTTACGTATCAAGACAAAAAAGTGGCAGGTGTCTCTGCCCGGGATATGCTCACTGGAGAAGTAATAGACATAAGCGCTTCCGTAGTCGTCAATGCGACAGGCCCTTGGGTGGATGAAGTGCGTGGGAAGGACGAAGTGTCTAATGACAAACGGCTACGATTGACAAAAGGAACCCATATTGTAATCGATAAGTCGATATTTCCTCTGCAGCAAGCAATCTATTTTGATTCGCCTGACGGCAGGATGATTTTTGCAGTCCCAAGGGGCAATAAAGCCTATATTGGAACGACAGATACCTTCTTCGATGGTGATCGGGCTAATCCGGTTGCAACCGAAGAAGACATCGCATATCTTCTAGATGCACTTCATTACATGTTCCCTTCAGTCAAAGCGGATCGCAATGATGTCGAGTCGACTTGGGCAGGTGTTCGGCCGCTAATTTACGAAGAAGGGAAGGATGCATCCGAAATTTCAAGGAAAGATGAAATTTGGGAAGCAGGAACGGGATTGATAACGATTGCTGGCGGCAAATTGACCGGCTATCGCAAAATGGCTGAAACCGTCGTAGACCATGTCATAAAGAGGTTTCCGACAACTTCGTTCGGCCCATGCGTAACGGAATATCTCCCGTTGGCCGGGGGAGATTTCGAGAGTGAAGAACAGTTCGCAAACTTTATCGAGAGCAAATCGAATGAAGCTGAATTATATGGACTTACTAAGGAAGAAGGACGCGCGCTTGCCTCCTTGTACGGATCGAATGTCGATCATGTTTTTACCTATGTAAGTGCGGTATCAACAGAGAAAACAGTTTTACCCGCTATATGGAAAGCGGAAATCCTCTACTCGATCCATAATGAAATGGCAATGACGCCTTCTGACTTTTTCATTAGAAGGAAGGGGGATCTCTATTTCAACATCGCGTTTGTCAAACTGTATAAAGAGGCGGCAACGGACTATATGGGAGCTATCCTTTCCTATTCCGAAGACACGAAAGAGCTCTATCTCTCCCAATTGGAGCAGCATATAAAAGAAGCTGAAGGAAAGGTCGGTGAACGTGTGTGAATGAACAGGTGTTGACGATGTCAGACGGTTTTTCCATCCATTCGGTGTATGCGCAACCTGCCAATCCTCCTATCGCACATATCCATCTACTTCACGGGATGGCGGAGCATATCGGTCGATATGAAGAGTTCATCACTTTTCTCACTGACAAAGGATTTGCTGTATCTGGTCATGATCATCGGGGACACGGTCATACAGCCACGTTAAATGGGAAGTTGGGCCATTTCGGAGATACGGTCGGCTTCGATCGGATCGTTGAAGACACGTATGAAATCATCAGCTTTTACCGCAACAAGTTCCAAGCGCCTCGTGTAATCCTTTTCGGGCATAGTATGGGGTCATTTGTAGCCAGGAGATACGCCCAAAGATTCGGCAGGGAACTAGACAAGCTTATTTGTTCAGGAACTGCCGGCAACCCTGGTGTAAGCCGTATCGGTGGAAAAGCTCTAGCGTCAATGAAAGGCAAGGCAACAAAGTTTGATGAACCGGACTATTTCATTAATAAATTGGTATTCGGAGGGTTTAATAAAATAGCCAGAACACCAAAAACACCTTTTGATTGGCTATCGAGAGACAATGAAAAAGTGGAGCAATACATTAATGATCCGTTATGCGGTTTCGTACCGACAACCCGTTTTTTCATCGATCTCTTTGATGGACTTGCGAAAATCAATGACTTGGACTGCATAAGAAAAGTTCCGAACAGATTGCCAATCCTCCTCCTCTCTGGTTTAGACGATCCTGTCGGCAATACTGGTAAGGGAGTCTGGCAGGCAGCACAACAATTTACTGATGCCGGAAATGAGAATATAACAGTCATGTTATATGAAGGCGGTCGCCATGAAATGTTGAATGAAGTGAATCGGGAACAAGTATTTAATTTCATAAAGGATTGGATAATAAAAGAATGAGTCAATCAGATAGAGTCATCGCAATTGTAGGACCGACTGCATCGGGCAAAACGTCTTTAAGCATCGAGCTTGCCAAAAGGCTGGATGGGGAAATTATCAATGGGGACGCGATGCAAGTATATAAAGAGTTATCTATCGGCACTGCAAAAATAACAGAAGAAGAAAAGGAAGGGATTCCCCATCATCTCTTCGACATTAAGGAGCCTTCTGATTCGTTTTCCGTAGCGGAATATCAGTCGACTGTGCGTAACTGTATTGAAGAGATCCGAAGCCGAGGCAAACAGCCGATCATTGTCGGCGGAACGGGCTTGTACATCCAGTCGGTCCTCTTCGATTTCAGATTTACCGAAGAGGCGGGAGACGATAACGTCAGGGCTGAATTGGAAAAAGAACTCGAGTCGGAAGGCGGCGCGGAACGTCTGTATCATCGGCTTCAGAAAATGGATCCTGCTAGTGCAGAAAAAATTCATCCGAATAATCACCGCCGTTTGATACGTGCGCTCGAAATCATCCAAGTGACTGGAAAAACGAAGAATGAGCATGAACAAGGGGCAGGTGAGGCGCTCTTTTTTGATCATTTAATCGTCGGCCTTACATTGGACCGGGAAATTCTCTACAAGCGAATCGATGTAAGGGTCGATCAAATGATGGAAGATGGGCTGCTGGAAGAAGCTAGAGGTTTATGGGAAAAGGGCATCCGAAATGTCCAGTCGGTCCAGGCGATTGGATATAAGGAGCTGTATCAATATTTTGAAGGCGTCATCTCATTAGATGATGCAATAGAGTTAATAAAGAAAAATACTCGTCATTATGCGAAACGTCAAATGACATATTTTAGGAACAAAGTGAAAATCAGCTGGTTCGATGCAAATTCGGATAAAGAAAAGATTGTCGATGAAATTATATCAATTTTGAAGGGTTTTGAAGAGGCGGAATCGAATAAGTAAAAAGGCAAGAGAAATATAGAAGTAATTGGAGGCTGGGGTGTATGTCACAAGGTAATATGCAAGAAACATTTTTGAACTCACTACGGAAAAACAACACGTTTGTCACTGTATTCCTACTAAATGGTTTTCAGTTGAAAGGCCTTATCAAATCATATGATAATTACACCGTACTTTTGGAATCAGACGGCAAGCAGCAATTGATCTACAAGCATGCAATATCGACGTATGTACCTGCTAAGCCTGTAGTTTTGAAGGACGAGGAATAAAAACATATGTCCCAATGAAGGAACAGGTTCAATTAACCTGTTCCTTTTTCCATTTGGAATATCAAGAATTACTGCGAGGCAACTCCCAGTGATATTGATATGAAAGGATTCGTAAGGCAGCGACAACTACTAGCAATGCGTACAACGCCCAATCATAACTGTAAAGACCGATACCGACGAAAAACCCGGCCCCTGCTGCCCAAACGGCATAAATGTCCCTTTTAAAGACGAGAGGGCGCCTTCCAGCGAGCAGATCCCGGATGACTCCTCCCCCTGCACCTGTCAACACGGCAGCAACCATTACTGCGAATAATGACATATTCATATTGACCGCAAGCATAGCCCCTTGAATCGCGAATGCCGCCAATCCAATGGCGTCAAAATAAGTGCCCCACCGATTCCAATGATTAATGATCGTCTTTGAAAAAAAGAAAATGAACGTTATTAAAACCGATGCGACGATGAAGAGGAAATTTTGACTCCATAGAACAGAAGCAGGCAACCCAAGAAGTACATTCCGGATAGCCCCTCCGCCGAACGCTGTTACCATCCCTAATATATAGACTCCGAAAATATCATATTTCTCTTCCTGTGCAATTAGAGCTCCCGAAATGGCAAAAGCCGCAGTGCCGATAAAACTGAATACTTCCCAAGCCAATGATGTTCCTCCTTGCTCCAAACACTTCATATAGTATATCAAAATAGAGGCTTTGCCAATTCCGGTCATTTTCCATTGACCAATCCAGACAGACTGATAAGATATTATAGTGACTATTTGTAGGAATGAGGAAATGAAATGATGATACATGAATTTGCTTCGGAAATCGAAACTAAGGCAGAAGCCGCTGAACAAAAACTTGCCCCATATTTTAAAGAAGTTGAAAAGGCGGCATTTTACAATCAACGGAAGGTGCTGGCAGCTTTCCGGAAAAACATGGTGAGCGACTTTCATCTAACCGGCTCGACTGGATACGGATATGACGATAGCGGCCGGGATGTACTGGAACAAGTCTATGCAGACACTTTTGGCGCGGAAGCATGTCTCGTACGTAACCAGATCATCTCCGGCACCCATGCCATCTCACTGAGCCTGTTCGGAGTACTTCGACCGGGGGATGAACTCCTTTATATTACAGGCAAACCTTATGACACACTGGAATCAATAGTGTCCGGAAACGAAGAGGATACAGGATCACTTATAGATTATGGAATCACTTACAAGCACGTTGATTTGAAGGAAGATGGCGCAGTCGATTTTGAAGAAGTGAGGAAGAATATCCATAACAAGACGAAAATGATTGGCATACAGCGTTCAAAAGGATATTCGGACCGTCCTTCCTTCCAAATTGAACAAATCGGGGAAATGGTACGCTTTGTCAAATCGATTAACCCGGACCTTATCGTATTTGTCGATAATTGCTACGGGGAATTCGTGGAAACGAAAGAGCCGGTTGAAGTTGGGGCCGATCTGATGGCGGGCTCACTCATAAAAAATCCCGGCGGGGGACTTGCAAGGACCGGAGGATATATCGCAGGACGTGCCGATCTTGTGAAAAAATGCGCTTATCGCATGACATCTCCTGGCATCGGTGCAGAAGCGGGTGCCTCCCTTGATACGCTATTGGAAATGTACCAAGGCTTTTTCATTGCGCCACACGTCGTCAGCCAAGCTGTGAAAGGCGCTCTCTTCACAGCGGCATTCTTGGAAAGCTTCGGATTTGATACGACTCCGCATTATTCAGCTGCGCGGACCGATTTGATACAATCCGTCAATTTCAGCAATGCTGAGCAGATGATTGCATTTTGTAGGACCATCCAGGAGAACTCGCCGATAAATGCGCATTATGCGCCAGAACCATCGTATATGCCGGGCTATTCGGATGATGTGATAATGGCTGCCGGGACATTCATACAGGGTTCTAGCATCGAACTAACAGCAGACGGTCCGATTCGTCCGCCGTATACGGCTTATGTACAAGGCGGATTGACATATGAACATGTTAAGGCGGCAGTTATGTCCTCCATGGATAACCTGCTGAAAGACTATAGGGTGGAAAATTAAAATGAAAAGAGGATGATCCTAGTCGATTCAGGTCGACAGGGTCATCCTCTATTTTTAATTGCTGAATGGTAATTAATGAATCTGGCGATAAACGCCGACTACTTTTCCAAGGATGGAAACAGAATTGACGATGATTGGCTCCATCGACTCGTTTTCCGGTTGCAAACGGAAATAATCCTTCTCTTTAAAGAAGCGTTTCACTGTTGCTTCATCCTCTTCTGTCATGGCAACGACAATTTCACCATTATGGGCAGTGTGCTGCTGTTTGACGACAACATAATCCCCATTCAGAATTCCGGCTTCTATCATACTATCTCCGACAATCTCAAGCATGAACAATTTATCGTCAGATGTGCCGTACGTATCCGGCAAAGGAAAGTATTCTTCAATATTTTCAATTGCAGTGATCGGCAAGCCGGCGGTTACCTTTCCGACAAGCGGAACGTGGACAACTCCCGATTTCAGTGCAGTCAGACCCTCGGGATCCAGCACCTCGATTGCTCTCGGTTTTGTCGGATCCCTCCGAATGTAACCTTTACTTTCCAATCTGGCCAGATGACCATGCACGGTAGAACTGGATGCTAGTCCAACAGCTTCTCCGATTTCACGAACGGAAGGCGGGTACCCTTTCAGCTTCACTTCATCTTTGATAAACGTAAGGATATCCTGCTGTCTCTTTGAAATTTTCTTCATTATTCCACCCCTCCAATTAATAGAATCAATGATAAGCAATTGTGCGAACAAAGGTCCGCCACCACAATTGTTTCTTAAAGAGAGTATAACAGGTGTTCGGGTGATTGGCAAACAAAGGTTCGAAGATTTTATTGACTTCTAAAAAAACCTGTCCTATAATGGGAACAGGTATTCCGAACAAACATTCTTGGAGGGGTTTTTAATGACTTTCATTCAAAAATATGGCTTCATTCTATTAATTATTTTCCTTTGCACTGCATTTACACTCGTAGGTGTCATGAAAGAAGTTAAATCAGCCTCTACTTCATTCGTTGAAGTAACAATAACAGAAGGCGATACACTTTGGGGATTGGCGAAAGACTATTCTTCCGATGAACATTCGGAGAAATGGATAGCGAAAGTAATGGAAATGAATGGCATGCAATCCACTATGATCAAATCAGGAGAAATATTGAAATTGCCTAAAGTTGATTCAGCAATACCTGATCCAATGATGACAGAATTGGCAGGAGACTAATGATGACAGAGAAAATGCAGACCTGTGTCTTATATTGCCGTGTCAGTACGGAAAAAGACTCTCAAGTCGCCTCCTTGTCCAGGCAGGAAGAAGAACTGAAGCGGCTTGCGGACGAGCTAGGGCTGAAGCCTATACATATATTCAAGGAAAAACATAGCGGCTACGATATGGATCGAGAGGGATTGCTCGACTTACTGGACTGCGTCCGTGATGAAAAGATAGACGCGGTACTCGTACAAGATGAAACAAGACTAGGGAGGGGGAACGCAAGGGTCGCTATCCTTCACCTTCTTGCCAAAACGAATACTGCAGTCATTACAAACCACGATAGCGGCGCGTTGAAGTTAAATGAGATGGACACAATGCTGCTGGAAATACTGGCAATTGTAGAAGAGTACCAACGCAAATTGCACAACGCCAAAATCCGTAGAGGCATGAAGCGGGCAGTCCGCGACGGTTACAAACCAGAACGGAACTTGAAAAACAAAGGGAATCTAGAAGGACGCGAACGGATTGAAGTCCCAATTAGTGAAATCGTCTCGTTGCGACAAAAGGGACTCACATTTGAAGAAATCGCCGGAGTATTGAAAGGCCTCGGTCATAATGTAAGCAAAGCAACGGTCCACCGTCGTTATAAAGAATATGAACACGAGCAGGAAGGCTGATTTGTTGCACTTCCTGCTCTTTTTGTATACCTTCAAAGTAGAGTTTTAATGAGTTCCACTTCAATTGTTAGTGGTAATATTGTAATTAGTATTATGGCTATAAGGATTGAAGTGCTAGGCTGCCTTAATTTCTGTAAAAAGTGCAGAAATACGGCAAATCGAACCCTTCGCTGTTCGATTGGAAAGCGTCCGCCTGGAACGGAAATCCATTGTACAATTGAGTGATGGACAATACAACTGGAGGAATTTTATGTTATCCCAAGATAAAATTAAACGTATCAACGAACTATCCAAAAAGTCAAAAACAATCGGCCTATCAATCGAAGAAGCAAAAGAACAAACACAACTACGCAAAGAATACCTTGAAACATTCCGTTCATCCATGCGGGACACAATCGAAAACGTCAAAGTGATCGATCCTGAAGGCAACGACGTCACCCCGGAAAAAGTGAAAGATGCTCGAAACAAGAAGTTCCTGAACTGAATAACCAAACATAGGATGGATTGTATTTCATCTATTTATTGACTACACTATAGATGCTATAACAATTGCAACTACAAGATAAAGCACGGGAAAGGATGTTCTGAATGACCGAAAAGATTGACCAATTAGCAATTAATACGATTAGGACGTTATCCATCGATGCAATCGAAAAGGCGAATTCCGGCCACCCGGGATTGCCAATGGGAGCAGCTCCGATGGCTTACACCCTATGGAC